>NZ_JBHVBL010000026.1:0-63262 GCF_042668165.1 Arthrobacter sp. NPDC057388 | reverse complement strand
GGACCTTGGGTGGGTCCCGCCGTCGTTCTTTTCAGCGGTTGGGAAGGGACTTCTCCGGAACAGGAGCCGTGCCGCTCGCCCGCTGCACCCGGTAGTACTCGCGTGCCTCATCCTGGCGTGCCTTTTCGGCGCCGGTGGCGATGGCGGCCCGCAGGTGGTCCGGGCCGTAGCCGAAGGCGTCCACCAGCTCCAGTGCATGCGGGCGGAGCTTGACCAGCAGCCGGTTGATGTAGCCGCCCACTGTCCGTGCCCGCTGCATCGAGAGCCTGCCGTTCATGAGGTACCACGCGAGGTTGTTCTCGATGAGGGACAGCCCGAACAGATCCCGGAGCCAGGTCAGCACTCTCCTGGTGCCGGGATCGGCGACCTTGCCCAGGGCCTCGGTGAAGGCCTCCCACTGCAGGAGCTCGGCGTGTGCCCGGGCGGCGTCGATAAGCTCGTCCTGGTGCTGGTTGAACAGGGCGGATGCTTCGCGCTGGGGCAGGCGCCCGGCTCCCCGGAGGGCTGTGGCGGCTTCGGCTACCATCGTCTGGACGCGGTCAGTGAGCAGTGCGCGCTGGCTTTCCTCGTCGCGGAGGGCGATGGCGGCCTTTTGGACGGAGCCGCTGTCAGCCACGAACTGTGCCACCTGGCGCAGACCGGTGCGGTGCACAGCCGTACCTGCGGCCTGGTTCACCACGTACCGCGCCAGCACGCCGAACGTGGCACTGCGGAACTCCTTGGCGTAGTCGGCCAGCAGCCGCTTCGCCACGAGCTGCAAGAGTACGGTGTTGTCGCCTTCGAAGGTGACATAGACGTCGAGGTCGGCCCGCAGCGAGGCGAAGCGGTTTTCGATCAGGAACCCGGCGCCGCCGCAGGCTTCGCGGCACTCCTGCAGGGTGTCCAGCGCGTGCCAGGTGCTCAGCGGTTTCAGTGCCGCGGCCAGGGTTTCCAGGTCCTGGCGGTCCTCGTCGGAATCGTGGGCGCCGGAGAAGACGTCGTCCAGCTTTTCCAGCAGCTGCTCGTGGGCAAAGCCCGCCGCGTACGTGGTGGCCAGCCGGGTGAAGAGCCGGCGTTGGTGCCGCTGATAGTCCAGCAGCACCTCCTCCTCCACGGGGGACGAGGCGTTGAACTGCCGCCGTTCGGTCGCATACGTGATGGCGGTTTTCAGGGCGAGCTTCGATGCTGCAACGGCTGCACCATCCAGGCTCACGCGGCCCTGCACCAGCGTGCCGAGCATCGTGAAGAAGCGGCGGCCGGGACTGGCGATGGGCGAGGTGTAATTGCCGTCAGCATCGACGTCGCCGTAGCGGTTGAGCAGGTTGGTGCGGGGGATGCGGACATGGTCGAAGTGCAGGCGGCCGTTGTCGATGCCGTTGAGCCCGCCCTTCACACCGTCGTCCTCGCCGCCGATGCCCGGCAGGAACTCCTTGGAGGCGGGGTTGCGCAGGTCGACATAGAACGCGTGCACACCGTGGTTCACCCCGCGCGTCACCAGCTGGGCGAACACGACTGCGGCCAGGCCGTCAATGGCGGCGTTACCGATGAAGTCCTTCCACGCCGCACGGAACGGGGTGTGGATGACGAACTCCTGCGTGCCTGGATCATAAGTGGCCGTGGTGGCAATGCTGGCGACGTCCGAACCGTGCCCGGTCTCTGTCATGGCGAAGCAGCCCGGGATGTCCAGGTTCATGATGCCCGGCAGCCACTTCTCATGGTGCCCCTCCGTGCCAAGGTGCATCACGGCGGAACCGAACAGGCCCCACTGCACACCGGCCTTGATCTGCAGGGACGGGTCGGCGGTGACCAGTTCCTCAAAGCCGGCGATATTGCCGCCGTGGTCGTCGGCGCCGCCGAACCTGGCCGGGAAGGCGCGGTGCACCGCACCGCTGTCCACCAGGTGCTTCAGTTGGCCGAAGGTGCGCGCCCGGTGCTCCGAGTGCGTTAACCCCTCCGTCTTATGGAGCTCCCCGCGTGCGGCCAGCTCGCGCGCCTGCCGGCGCACGTCCGCCCACCTGCCCAGGAGCAGTTCACCCAGGGCCGCGACGTCGACGGCGGGCACCGGGAGAGCCGTTCCGGCTGCGGCAGAGGCGGTGGTGCCCGCCGGGCGGTCCGCTACTTCGGTCATGTCGATCCCTTCGTTGGTGGTGGTCCTTCGTTGCTTAGTTCCGGCGCTATGCCCACGCACAGCCAGTCGGTGATCTGCCGCGCCATGGTTTCCTGGTCCGGCTTGGCGGGGGAGTCCGGGCTCGCCAGCCACTGCTCGCCTGCGTTGCGTACCAGGCCGATGGCGGCATTTGGCCAGTAGCCGATGACGGCCTCCTTGCCTTCGCCCAGGTGGTTGCGCATGGGGGTGGCGATCATGTCCGCGATGGCGTCAAAGAAATGGCCCAGCGCACCGGCCGTCGCGATCGAGGTGGGACCGCCGTCGGACTCCGCAGCGGAGTACCGGGTCACGAACGTGTAGACGTTGGGGCTGGTTTCAGCCATCTGGAGGTATGCCGAGACCATGGCGAGCAGGCCCTCCCGGGGCGTCTGTGCGCTCTGCGCCGCTTCCTTGATGCGCTGCTGCATCTGCCCCAGCACCACTTCGCCCACCGCCTGCTGCAGGCCGGCCTTGTCGCCGAAGTACCGGTAGAACACCGACTTCGACGTTCCGGCCGCCGCGGCAATGTCCTCCATCGACGCGTCGCTGCCGAGGGCGTGCACTGCGCGCCGGGCCGCCTTGATGAGTTCCCGCCGGCGCTCCTCCCTGTGCCCCTGCCAGCGGGAGGCACGGCCGTCGACTGGTTCTGCGGAGGATTCGGGGGGCACGCCGGGAGGAAGCAAGTTCACGATACCCAGCGTATCAGGTACGCTGGGTATCGATAACAGCCGGATCGAAGGAGATAGCTCATGCCCGTGGATGGTCAGCCCCAAACCGTGCGCAAGGCCGTGGTGGTGGGCGGCAACAGAATCCCGTTCGCCCGGACCGGCGGTGCCTACACCAAGTCGTCCAACCAGGACATGCTCACCGCCGCCCTGGACGGCCTGATCGCACGCTTCGGCCTGCAGGAGGAGCGCATCGGTGAGGTGGCTGCGGGCGCGGTCCTGAAACACTCGCGGGACTTCAACCTGACGCGTGAGGCAGTCCTGGGCTCGGCACTGTCACCGGAGACTCCCGCCTATGACCTGCAGCAGGCCTGCGCGACGGGCCTGGAAACCGTGCTGGGTCTGGCGAACAAGATCAAACTCGGCCAGCTGGAATCCGCCATCGCAGGCGGCGTGGACTCCGCGTCGGACGCCCCGATTGCCGTCAGCGAAGGGCTCCGCGAGGTGCTGCTGGATCTCAGCCGCGCCAGGACACTGCCGCAGCGGCTGCAGATTCTCGCCAGGCTGCGCCCTAAGGATCTCGCCCCGGACGCGCCAAACACCGGAGAGCCCAGGACCGGACTGTCGATGGGCGAGCACCAGGCATTGACCACGGCCCAGTGGAACATCTCCCGCGAGGCCCAGGACGAACTCGCCCTCAGCAGCCACCGGAACCTCGCTGCGGCCTACGATGCCGGCTTCTTCGACGATCTCCTCACGCCGTACCGCGGGCTCACCCGGGACTCGAACCTGAGACCGGACACGAGCCTGGAGAAGCTGGCTTCCCTCAAGCCCGTGTTCGGCCGCAGCCTCGGCTCCGAAGCCACCATGACGGCCGGCAATTCCACACCGCTGACCGACGGCGCTTCCACGGTGCTGCTCGCTTCGGAGGAGTGGGCCGACGGTCATGACCTGCCCAAGCTCGCCACCGTGCTGGACGGCGAGGCAGCCGCCGTCGATTTCGTGCATGGCAAGGACGGGCTGCTCATGGCCCCGGTGTTCGCCGTCCCGCGGCTGCTGGCCCGCAACGGCCTGACCCTGGACGATATCGACTTCTTCGAAATCCATGAAGCCTTCGCCGGGACGGTGCTGAGCACGCTCGCCGCCTGGGAGCACGAAAAGTTCGGCCGCGAGCGCCTCGGCCTGGACGGCGCCTTCGGCAAGGTTGACCGATCCCGGCTGAACGTCAACGGCTCGTCGCTGGCCGCAGGGCACCCCTTCGCTGCCACGGGCGGGCGCATCGTGGCCACGCTTGCCAAATTGCTGCATGAGAAAGGCAACGCGGAAGGGCGTCCCGCGCTGGGACTCGTGTCTGTCTGCGCGGCCGGCGGCCAGGGCGTCGTCGCACTCCTCGAGGCGTACACGGAAGGAACCACCACGGGGGACATCCATGACTGACACGTACGCGCGGCTGGTAACCCACGGCCTCGGACGGGATGTGGCGCGGAAGCTCGGCCTGCCGCAGCCGGCCGAACTCCGCCGCTACCGGCCGGGCCAGCCGCTGATCGAAGGACCTGTCCTCGTGGGCGGCTCCGGAGCCGGTGCAGACGGGGTCGCGGCTGCGCTGCTTTCGTGGGGTTTGGATGTCCGCCGCCACGCAGTTCCCAAGGAAAAGCTGGGCGCAATCGTGCTGGCCCTCGACGCCGTGGAAGCCCCCGGTGACCTGGAGCAGCCGGTCCTGGCAACGGCCCCGTCGATCCGCGACCTCGCCCCCGGCGGCCGGGTGGTCACCGTCTCACGGGTGCCCGGCGGAACGCCGGCCACGGCGGCCGCCCGGCAGGGTGTCGACGGGCTGCTGCGGTCCCTGGCCAAGGAGCTGCGTGCCGGGGCCACCGGCAACGGCATCATCCTGGCCGGCGACGTCGATCCCACTGCGCCTTCGGCGCTGGGGGCGCTACGTTTCTTCCTCTCCGGCAGGTCAGCGTTCGTAGACGGCCAGTTCGTCCGTGTCAGTTCCAGGGAAGGCAGCCTTCCCGACGACGCCGACGCACCGCTTACCGGGAAGGTCGCGGTGGTAACGGGCGCGGCCAGGGGCATCGGCGCGGCCATTGCCCGGACGCTGCACCGTGACGGCGCCACCGTTGTGGCGGTGGACGTTCCGGCGGCCGGGGACCATCTGGCGGACGTGGCCAACGGAATCCATGGCACCGCACTGCAGCTGGACATTACGCGGGACGATGCCGGGCAGCGGATCATCGATCACGCCGTACACCGCCACGGCCGCCTCGACATCGTCGTGCACAATGCCGGCATTACCCGGGACAAGCTGCTGGTGAACATGGACCAGCCGCGGTGGGCGTCGGTGATGGACGTCAACATCGGAGCCCAGCTGCGGATCAATGAGGCGCTCCTGGCCTCCGAGCACTTCCGTTCCGCACCGCGCATTGTTTCGGTGGCGTCCACGAGCGGCATAGCGGGCAACCGCGGTCAAACCAACTATGCGGCGTCCAAGGGCGGGGTCATGGGCATGGTCCGGGCAACCGCGCCCCTGCTGGCACAGCACGGCGGTTCGATCAACGCCGTGGCGCCCGGGTTCATCGAAACGGAGATGACGGCTCGGATTCCCTTCGCCACCCGGGAAATCGCCCGGCGGCTGAATTCCCTGCAGCAGGGCGGCCAGCCGGAGGACGTTGCCGAGGCGATTTCCTTCCTCGCCGGCGATTCCGCCGGCGGCATTTCCGGGGAGGTGCTCCGGGTGTGCGGACAGAACCTGGTGGGGGCATGACCGGCCAGCCCCTCATCCTGGGGGAGATGCCGTCGCTCTCCAAGCTCTACGTCAATGCCGCCGCAACAGCCGCGCGCCGCAGGATCCTCGGCTCCTCCGCGGCGGCAGTGCTGCCCACGGTGAGCCACGAAGTCCGGGAAGTCCGTCCCGACGTCGAAATCCTTACCGCCTACCAGCACCTGCTGGGTGAGACCGCAAGCGATGTACTGCCGGCCGGGTTCATCCATGCCCTGGCGTTCCCGGTGGCCATGAGCGTCATGAACCGCGACGACTTTCCGCTGCCGCTGCTGGGGATGATCCACCTGCGGAACGTGATTGAGTACCGCAGGCCGGTCACCTTCACCGAACCGCTGGACATCGTGGCCCGGGCCGATGCGCTCCGGGCCCACCGCGCCGGAACCCAGGTGGATGTGGCGGTGGAGGTCCGCGCCTCGGGTGACGGTGCCTCGGGTAAGAACAGCGTGTGCTGGTGCGGCGTATCCACTTATCTCGCCAAGGGGGTGTTCCTCCCGGGCATCGACAAGGCCTCCGCAGCGCCCGCGCCGCAGGCATTCTCCGCACCGGATCCCACGGCTCTGTGGCAGCTTGGAGTGGACACCGGCCGTGCCTACGCTGCCGTCTCAGGGGACTTCAATCCGATCCACCTGAGCGTGCTGTCCGCCAAGGCCATGGGTCTGCGACGGTCGATTGCCCACGGCATGTACCTGGCGTCCCGGGCGCTGGCAGATGTGGGCGCCGTCAAAGGCGACGCCTTCCGCTGGGAGGTGGGGTTTGAGGCCCCCGTTTTCCTTCCCGCGCGGGTGGCGCTGGATATCTCGACGGCGGAGTCCGGGGAAGGCGGCTGGCTGCGGTCCGACTATGTGGCGTGGAGTCCGCGGTCCGGGCGGAAGCACTTCAGCGGCACTGTGTCGGCCCTTTAGGACTGTGTCGGCCCATGCATACAGGGCAGCTAAGACGCAAGGATGCTTAAATACCGGGCAGTGCGTGACCAGGCCTTGGCTGCTACTTGCCGGGGTCGGCGACGCGGAGGATGCGGTGCAGGCTGAGCAGGATTGATCCGGCGGCGCTCGGCCTGCCGCGCCCGATTCCTTCTGCGGCTGTGCGGTCCTCAAGTGAGGCGAGCGCCGAGCGGGCCGCCTGGAAAAGCTCGGCCTGCCGGTCCGCGTCTTCTTCCTCCGCCGAACGGAGCACCTCGCCCACGGCGGTGAGGGCCTCCGCCAAAGGTTCGCTGTAGGGCAGGGGGATGGTGAACGGCATGTCCTCGTTCCAGATGACGTCGGCAAGCACCTCGGTCATGTCCTGGATGTGGAACGTGATTTGCTCCAGGTCGCGGACGCTGCGGTAGTCCCTGTCCACGTCGCGCGGATGGAGCCGGCGCCGGGGATTCGCTGCCCGGCTCGCATCTGCCTTCTCCACGGCCGCACGGACGGACCGGGCCGAGCGGGCCAGGTCCTCCGAGCGCCGGGACCAGTCCTCGTGTTCGGGTGGCCATTTTTCATGCATGGCCGCTCCCATGTCGTGCAGCTGGCGGGCCAGCGAAAGCCTCAGCTCCGCGAGGCTCAACGCGGCGGCATTGAAGTGCAGGGGCGGAAACACCAGCAGGTTGACCGCGACGCCCACGACGACGCCCACGCCCATTTGCAGAAGGTAGGCGAAGGAGAAATCGTCCGGGTTCTGCCGGCCCACCAGCAGCACCAGCAGGGCCGCCGTCGGAATCCAGTCCCGGCCGGCGCCCAGGCGCGGCAGCCCCGCCAGCAGTACGCCCAGGGCCATGACCAGCGCAACCGACACCGGTGTGGCGCCGAAGCTGAAGAGCAGGAAGGCCAGGCCGATGCCTGCCCCCAGGCCCACCAGGGTCTGGAAGCCCTGGCGCATCGAACCCGAGACGTTCTCGTACATGGCCACCAGTGCGCCGAGCGGGGCATAGTACGCATAGTTCGCGGCGGCTCCGGGCATAAGCGGCGCCACGGAAAAGGCGATGCCGGCGGCGAGCCCTGCCTTGGCGGCGAGCTGAAGGCGCGGGGCGGCAAGGGCCCGGGCAACCATGGCGGACCATGACCGCCAGAACCGGCGCAGCAGTGGATCCCGGTTATCCGTTTGCTGTTGTTGGGGGGTGCTCATCACTGCTGTTGCGGCGCTTCTAGGCAGCTCCGTGCCCGGCAGCCACTTCCTCGCCTGCCTTCACCGGCCCCGGCGGGGTCCCGTCGCCGAAGGGCCTGCCGCCCAGGGACTCCCGCCCGTGCGGCGTCAGCCACCCGGACAGGTCCGGGCCGGCCGGGACGATCTGCGTGGGGTTGATGTCCTCGTGAACGATGTAGTAGTGCTGCTTGATCTGCACGAAGTCGATGGTGTCACCGAAGCCGGGCGTCTGGAACAGGTCCCGGGCATAAGCCCACAAAACCGGCATTTCGCTGAGCTTGTTCCGATTGCACTTGAAGTGCCCGTGGTACACGGCGTCGAACCGTGCCAGTGTGGTGAACAGCCGGACGTCTGCTTCGGTGATGGTGTCGCCCACCAGGTACCTCTGGCCGGCCAGCCGCTCCTCGAGCCAGTCCATGGCGTCCCACAGCCGGGCGTAGGCAGCGTCATAGGCCTCCTGCGACCCCGCGAAGCCGCACCTGTACACACCGTTGTTGACCTCGGTGAACACCCGCTTGTTGACGGTGTCAATCTCCGCGCGCAGGTGTTCGGGGTACAGCTGCGGCGCGCCCGGCCGGTGGAACTCCGTCCATTCGGTGGAGAAGTCCAGCGTGATCTGTGGGTAGTTGTTGGTCACCACGCCTCCGCTGGCGGTATCCACCAGCGCGGGAACGGTGATGCCGCGGGGATAGTCCGGGAACCGGGTGAAGTAGGCGTCCTGCAACCGCTCAATGCCCAGCACAGGATCCTTGCCGTCCGGATCCAAGTCAAAGGTCCAGGACCGGGCATCGTGGGTGGGGCCGGGCTGGCCGAGGCTGATGACATCTTCCAGTCCCAGGAGCCGGCGGACGATGACGGTGCGGTTGGCCCACGGGCATGCCCGCGCGGCTATGAGCCGGTAGCGCCCCGATTCAACCGGCCAGCCCGGTTCGCCGTTGGGCCCCGGCGTGCCGCCGCGGGTGATGCGGTCCTCAACGTAGTTGGTGTCTCGGTTGAACTCGCCGCCGGTGACGTAGGCGCCCAGTGTGCTGTGGGAGTCTGTGCTGGATTGGCCTGTGCCCGGCTGGTCCTTGCTGGGCTGGTCCTTGCTGCGCGGTTCCGCGGCGTGAAGTTCGGGGTTGCGCGGTTCCCCGGCGTGGCGGCCCCTGCTGTGTGCTTCGACTGTGCTGGTCTTCTCACTCATGGCACCAGACTATGTTGCCCCCGCGAAGACCCGCGACATTGGCTGCCAGGCAATCAGCCAGCAGGCCGCCACCACCAGGGAGAACAGTGCGATCCACACGCCGGACGGTACGGCCGTGGCGCGGTAGAGGATATACGCGTCGGAAGACCGCAGCTGGTCGCGGCGGCGGAGGTGGACGTTGGTGAGCTTGAGCAGGTCCCGGACGGCGGCGACGAGGAGCGCGACGCCCAGAATGATGGCCGCGTGGCCGGTGAACGCGGCGGGAACGTTGATGATCATGGCCGCCACTGCCACCACCGTCCCGAGGAGAATGAGCACGCCGGCGGCGTTGCGGATGAAGAGCAGCGATGCCAGCAGGATCAGCAGTCCGGCAGACAGGGCGGCCGGGCCCCAGCCGCTGAAGCCTGCCCACACCAGCACGGCGCCGGTGATGCCGGGAACAGGATAGCCCCAGAAGCCCGACCACACGGCGGCGGCACGTCCCCGCGTGTAGGAGGTGGTGGTGCCGCCATGGTTGAGCTGCAGCCGGATGCCGCCCAGCCGCTGGCCGCTGGTCAGGGCAGCAAAGGCGTGCCCCAGTTCATGGGTCACTGTGGCGAGCAGGCCGAAATAGCGCCACGTGGCACGGGGGACGGACAGCACGGCCGCAATGAGCACCACGGCCAGAAGTTCGGTGACGGAGACCGAGGGAACGGCAGTTTGGGTGAATCCGGAAGCCACGCGGTCCCACCATTGTTCGGGCAGCGACGGGCCGGGGACTTGCAGGTAAACCATGGGAATCAAGGCTACAGGGGCATGGTCCTTTGGACGGAGTTCAGAGCCCAGGCAGCGGCGGCGGGTCCTCCGTCAGTGCGGAGGCGTCGTCCGGGACCACCAGATCCAGCATGCTTACCACGGGGGCCTCGCCCATCGCGACGAGGAGCTCATTGATTGACATCTGCCCCTCGAGTTCACCCGGATGTTCCTCTTCCATACATAGAACATATGTGCGAAAACCGCCGGTAACGGCGAAAGACACGCGGCAACACCCCATCACGCCGCACCGGCAACCGGGCTGCAGACGTCTATGGCCTGAACGGCGAGTAAGGCCTGGCCAGGGTCTATGGTCCGGCCAGGGCCCGCTGGTCCACGATGGAGGTACACCGTTAACGAGAGAAGGACACCATGACCACGCTGAAGGAACGCCTGCATGCGGACGTCGTTGCACATCTGAAGGAGCGCAACAAGGTGGCGCTGGGCACCGTGCGCAGCGTCCTGGGCGAGATCGAGACCCGCGAGAAGTCGGGCAAGACGCCCGTGGAACTGGACGACGCCCAGGTAACGGCCCTGCTGCAAAAGGAGGCGGCAAAGCGCCGCGACACGGCCCGCATCTACATGGACGCGGGCGAGTCGGAGCGGGCAGCGGCAGAGATTGCCGAAGCGGAGGTTATTGAGGCGTACCTGCCCAAAGCACTCTCCGCCGCCGAAGTGGAGGGCATCGTCGACGAGGTTATCGCAGGATTGCGCGAGGACGGTTCAGAGCTGTCCGTGCGGCACATGGGTGCGGTGATGAAGCCGGTGACCGCGCGGGTGGCCGGCCGGTTCGACGGTAAGGCCGTGAGCGACATCGTCCGCCAGCGGCTCACCTGACCAGCGGCCCAACCGGGCAATCGACACCCGCCGGCTATGGGAGGACGATTAACGTACACCCACTGTTAGGAGGTCGGTGATGTGCTATTCATCGTGTGAGGGATGGCGGAATTACAGGAAAGAAGCGGCCAGGGAAGCCGAGGGACGCCGGGAAGCGAAACCGGCCGAGACCACCGAATCCCAGGTGCAGGCGGAGGAAAGCAGGATGTGGGCCTACCTCGCCCGGCTGGAGGAAGCCGCTGAGAAAGACCGCGTCCGCGAGAACGCGTAAGCACATAAGGAAAGGCCCCGCCGCAGCGGGGCCTTTCTTTGCATCTGGCTACTGGAAGCCGGCCGCTATGTCCTGCCCGATTTCACGGAGCAGCGCCGCGGACAGCGCCGGATCCCGGGCCGAGTCCCGGTCCGTGTACTCGGCCAGTGCATAGACCCGGGCCACAGCCATTTCGGACCAGCGTTCCCTAGGGAGCAGGGACCTGCCTGCCACCGCGATGACCGGGCGGGTGCCCGACCGCCGGGCGACGGCGGCCGGGAGCTTGCCGGCCAGGGTCTGTTCATCAATGCTGCCCTCGCCGGTGATGATGACGTCGCAGCCGTCCTTGCGGGTATCGAAGTCCAGCAGGTCCAGGAAGTAGTCGGCACCGGAGACCTGCGTTGCGCCCAGCAGCAGGCAGGCGAAACCGAGGCCCCCTGCGCTTCCCGCGCCCTCGTGCCCTGCGAGCGCCCTGGCGTCGGTCATTCCCGCGTTTTCCATTGCGGCGATGAGGTTCTCCAGGCCGGCGTCCAGGACCGCGATCTGGCGGGGGCCGGCTCCCTTTTGCGGACCAAACACCGCGGGTGCGCCGCCCGGGCCGGTCAGCGGGTTGTGGACGTCGCTCGCCACTACCAGCTCGACGCCGGCAAGGCCCGGGAAGGGCGGACGCCGGACAGAGCGGATCCTCGCCAGGTCCCGTCCGCTGCCGGAGAGTTGAGCACCGTCCGCATCCTGGAAGCGGTAACCCATGGCGGCGAGCATGCCCATTCCGCCGTCGGTGCTGGAACTGCCGCCGAGGGCCAGGACTACCTTGGCCGGCTTCAGGCTGAGCGCGAAGGCCACCGCTTCGCCGAACCCGCGGCTGGACGCGTCCAGCGGTTCCAGTTGTCCGTCCCGGAGGAGGGCCAGACCACAGGTGTTCGCTACCTCCACGACTGCCGTGACGCCGTCGAACGCTATGTCCGCCCGGACCGGCCGCCCCGTGGGGCCGGCGACGGTGACGCTGTGGCGGGTGAAGCCGGAGGCGACGGCGGCGTCGACGCTGCCGTCACCCCCGTCCGCCAGGGGAAGGAGCTCGCAGTACACCGTCCCGGCTCCGGCGGACAGCTCTGCGGAGCGGAGCCCGGCTGCCAGGGCACCGGCCACCTCAGCCGCGGTGAGGCTGCCTTTGAACTTGTCAGGCGCGATCAGGGCCCGCACGGTCTTCGGCGCGGCGGTCTCCAGGACAGTGGTCTGCAAGACAGTGGTCTCCAGGGCGGCGGGGTTGGTCATGTCAGAGGGATTCCGAGTAGGCGGGGCGGCGGTCGGTGGCGGAAGAAGGATCCGCCTGGTGCTTTGGTCCGTGGTGGCCGTAGGAGGCCAGGTCGCCGTCGAGATCGGAGACGTCGTCCACATGGACCGGATCTTCACTGGCCAGCGGCTCCACGCTTTCCCCGGCAAAGACGCGGCGGACGCGGTCGGCGTCGAGGGTGCGGTCCCACCAGGCGATGAAGAGGGTGGCCACGGCGTTGCCGGTGAAGTTCACCAGGGCGCGGCACTCGGACATGAACTTGTCGATGCCGAAGATGAGCATGATGCCGGCCGCCGGGATGGTGCCGATGGTGGTCAGGGTGGCGGTGAGGGCAATGAAGCCGCCGCCGGCGACGCCCGCCGCGCCCTTGGAGGTGAGCAGCATGACGGCGAGCAGGCCCAATTGCTGGCCGATGGTCAGGTTCGTGTTAGTTGCCTGGGCAATGTAGAGGGCCGCAAGTGAAAGATAGATGGCGGCGCCGTCCAGGTTAAAGCTGTAGCCGGTGGGGACCACCAGGCCCACGGTTTCCTTCTTCACACCGGCATGCTCCAGCTTGCGCATCAGGCCCGGAAGGGCGGGTTCGGCGGTGGAGGTGCCCAGGATGAGCATGTACTCCTCTTTGAAGTGCCGGATCATCGTGAAGATGTTCAGCTTGAGGAACGCCATGATCGATCCGAGCACAACCACCACGAAGAGGATGGAGGTGGCGTAGAACAGCGCGATCAGGCCGCCCATGCTGGTCAGGGAGGAGACACCGAACTTGCCCACCGCATAGGCCATGGCACCGAATGCGCCCACGGGGGCAGCCTTCATGATGAAGCCCAGGATCTTGAACATCACTCCGGTGAGACGCTGCACGCCGTCCAGCACGGGGGCGCCAACCTTGCCCATGGCGTTCAGGGCGATGCCGAACACCACGGCGATGAAGATGATCTGCAGGATGTCCCCTTCAACGAAGGGCGCCACCACACTGTTGGGGATGATGTGGGTCAGGAACTGCCACCACTCCTGGTGCTGGCCGGCGTCGATGAGCTTGGCCGCGGACTCGGACGTCTTGATGGCGCTCGCATCCGCGTTGACACCCTCACCCAGGCGGAAGATGTTGATGGCCACCAGGCCGAAGGCCATGGCACAGATGGTGCCGATCTGGAAGTACGTGAGGGCCTTCAGGCCGGTCATCCCCACCTTTTTCAGGTCGGCCACGCTGGCGATGCCGCCCACGATGGTCAGGAACACGATCGGGCCGATGAGCATCTTCATCGCGTTGACGAACGTGGTACCGATGGGTTCCATGGCGATACCGGCAGCCGGCGCCAGCCAGCCGAGCAGGATGCCAAAGACAATGGCTGTCAGTACCCAGAAATACAGCTGCCTGTACCAACGTGTTTTGCGGGCCGGGATCGCCTGGCCGGGGGTGGTGTGGTCCATGATTCCTACCTCATTGTGGAACGCGGTGGTCCCTTCCCGACACTCGCATGCTCGTGTCGGGACCCTCGGGACGCCGCTTATGGCTAAGGGGCTTACGACGGCGGCCGGCTGGCCGCCCGCGGAGGTCCCGTCCCAACGTCCGCAAGCTCGCGTCGGGACCCTCGGGACGCCGCTTGGGACGGGTCCTCCGTGGAAAAGTTGGAACTAGACCGCCGCCGGGGCGAGTGTCAGTGCCTTGATAATGGCCTCGGTGACGTCCTCGGTATCGGAGTTGCCGCCGACGTCGCGGGTCAGGTGGCCGGCGCCGGTGGCTGCTTCGATGGCGGCCTCCACGCGGCGGGCTTCCTCGTGCAGGCCGAAGTGGTCCAGCATGAGCGCGGCGCTGGCGATGGCACCGATCGGGTTGCTGATGCCCTGGCCGGCGATGTCCGGGGCCGAGCCGTGGACCGGTTCGAACATGGAGGGGAAGCGGCGTTCCGGGTTCAGGTTGGCGCTCGCCGCCAGACCGAGGCTGCCGGCCAGGGCGGAGCCGAGGTCGGAAAGGATGTCTGCGTTGAGGTTGGAGGCGACGACTACGGACAGGTCCTCCGGCTTGAGGATGAACTTGGCGCTCATGGCGTCCACCAGGACACTTTCGGTCTGCACGTCCGGGTAGTCGAGGGCCACACGGTTGAACACTTCGTCCCAGAGGACCATGCCGTACTGCTGGGCATTGGACTTGGTCACCGAGGAAACCTTCTTCACGGTACGGGTGCGGGCGAGATCGAAGGCAAACCGCATGATGCGCTCGCAGCCCTTTTCGGTGAACAGTGCGGTCTGCAGGGCCACCTCGTTGCCGGGTCCGCGGCCGCTGAGGTTCCGGCCGCCGAGGCCTGCGTATTCGCCTTCACTGTTCTCGCGGACCACGATCCAGTCAAGCTCGGTGTTGTCCGCCTTGCGGAGTGGGGACTCGATGCCGGGCAGGAACTTGACGGGGCGGATGTTGGCCCACTGGTCGAAGTTCTGCGTGATGTTCAGGCGCAGGCCCCACAGGCTGATGTGGTCCGGGACGTTTTCCCAGCCGACGGCGCCGAAGTAGATGGCGTCAAAGTCCTTGAGGGCGTCCAGGCCTTTGGGGTCCATCATCTGGCCGGTCTTCTCGTAGTAGCCGCAGCCCCAGGGGAACTCGGTCCACTCGAAGGCGAACCTGCCGCTGGACTCCTTGGCCAGGGCATCCAGGACGCGGCGGCCGGCGGCCACGACTTCCTTGCCCACGCCGTCGGCGGGGATTGCGGCGATGCTGAATTTCTGGGCGGCGCTCATGGCGTTCCTCCTCGTTGAGTGTGTTGGCAGTGCGTTCCTGTTGTCGGGGTCACACTGTTTTCTTCCTCTTCAAGTAGAGGCCACACGGCCACACCGCGTCTAAGACCAAGATTCAATCCGGCAAATAGGCTCAGCCTATGATTGCTGCGCCGCCTCCTGTGCCGCGTACCGCTCCGCAACTTTGAGGAACGCAGCCGCCGCCGGCGTCAGGCCGTCCTTCCTGCTCAGGATGGCCACATCCAGGTGGGAAACGGGTTCAATCCGGGCCGTGCGGAGCCCCGCCTTCCGGGCAGTCGGCGCCCACGAGGACGGCATGACGGCGTGCCCCACGCCTGCCAGCACCAGGGGCAGGATCGAGGTCCGGTGGGCGGCCTCGACGACGATCTCGACTTTGACGCCGTGGGCCAGGGCGTCGTCCACGAGCCAGCGCATCAGTGATCCGCGCTGGCTGGCGATCAGCCGGTGGCCGCCCAGATCCTCGCGCTTCAGGGTGGCTCCCTCGGGGAAGGTGTCCGCCTGCGGGTTGACGATGAGGATCAAGGGCTGGCGCTCAAGGTCGAGCACGTTGACGCCCGGGACCCGGATCGGCGTGGACGAGCCGGCCAGGCCGATTTCGGTGCTGCCCGCGCGGACCGACTCGATGACTTCCTCCGGCGTGAAGGCGGCACCGACGTTGAGGCGGACCTCCGGATGCTGCCGGGTGTAGGCGGCGATCATCGACGTGAGCGGCTCGATGCCGGGGGAGGGCATGGTGATGATGTCCAGCCGGCCGCTCCGGAGGCCGCGCAGTGCCTGCACCGCGGACTGGGCGACATCCAGGTCCCGCATCACCAGGCGGGCCGGACCGACAAGTTCCTTGCCGGCTTCGCTGAGGACTGCCCGCCGGCCGATGCGGTGGAACAGGGGGACGCCCAGGTCCTTCTCCAGGCTGGCGATGGTCTGGGACAGGGAGGGCTGGGCGATCAGCAGGTGTTCGGCGGCACGGTTGAAGCCGTCATGGTCCACGACGGCCAGAAAATACTTCAGCTTTCGGGTGTCCACGCCGGCTCCTTCATCCGTTGTGCTGACTGCCCGGACACGGCAGTGCAGGCTGCAGCGCGCGGGAGTGGAGTTTTTGTACAGATACCGCGGGTTCCAGACCCCTTTGCGGCCTTATCTGTACAAAAACTCCACCCCGGAAAGGTCCAGGGGCACTGATAGCCTACGCCTATCAGCGCTCTTCGGGATTCTGCTGGCATACTCTGGGCATGGCTGTCACCTTCGTCTGCACCACCCGCACCTCCATGGCGATGACCGAACTGTTTGACCTGTCCCGAAGCATTGACGCGCACAAGGACTCGATGGCCCGGTCCCGCGAGAAAGCCGTCTCGGGTGTCACCTCCGGGCTTATCTCCCTCGGGGAGGAGGTGACATGGCGCGCCTGGCACTTCGGGCTGCCGGTGCAGATGACCAGCCGGATTACCCGGATGCGGGCGCCGCACTGCTTCGTCGACGAACAGGTCAGGGGACCGTTCCGCTGCTTCCGCCACGTCCACGAGTTCAGCACGGATTCGAACGGAACCGTCATGGTGGACCGGATCGAGTTCGCGGCGCCGCTCGGGCTCCTGGGCCGCCTGGCCGAGAAACTCTTCCTGGCGCGCTACCTCCGCAGCCTCATCGAGACGCGCAACCGGCACCTGACCGCCGGGCACGTCGTGGGTGGGGCGCCCGGCGGCCGCGCGTAAGCAGGTCCGCTACTGGATTGCCGGTTCCAGTTCCGCCGCCCTCCTGGCTTTCCTCGACCGGGCGAACCTCAGATAGAGCGAGGGCACGATGAACAGGTTGAGCAGCGTGGAGGTCAGGAGTCCTCCGAGGATGACCACGGCCATCGGGTATTCGATCTCATGTCCCGGCACGTCCCCCATGACCACCAGCGGCACGAGGGCAAGCCCGGTGGCGAGCGTGGTCATGAGGATGGGGGAGAGCCGTTCACCGGCGCCGCGCAGCACGAGTGCGCCGCTGAATGGAACCCCCTCGACCCTTTCCAGGTGCTGGCAGTGGCTGATGAGCAGGATGCCGTTCCGGGCCGCGATGCCCATGACCGTCAGGAACCCCACGAGCGAGCCCAGCGACAGGACGCCGCCGGTGAAGTAAGCGGCCAGGACTCCTCCCACGAGCGCGATGGGCAGGGTCAGGAGCGCCAGGATAGCCAGCCGCCAGCTCCGGAACGAGGCCTGCAGCAGCACCAGGATCACAATCAGCGCTGCGACGGCAAAAATCGCCAGGCGTTCTGTGGCCTGCTGCCGCTCGGTGTACTCCCCGAGGAGCTGGACGCTGTAGCCGGCAGGCAGTTTCAGGGCTTCCAGGCGTTCCTGCACCTGTGAGACCACGCGGCCAAGGTCGGCCCCGGCGTCGATGAAGGACCCGACCTCGACCCTGCGGGATCCGTTGGTCCGGTCGATGAGGTTCGGCGTGGGCTGGACGCTGACTGAGGCGACGTCGGCAAGGCGCACGCGCTGCCCGCCTGGCGTGTCAATGGGCAGGTTCTGGACGGTGGTGACGCTGGTCCTGGTCTCCGGTGTGCTCCATACCTGGACGTCGTAGGCCCGCCCGTCCCGGAAGACGTCGCCCACTTCCTCGCCGGCCATCAGCGTTGCAGCAGCGCGGCGGACGTCGCCGGGCTTAAGGCCGTACTTCTCCGCCGCCGCGAGGTTCACTTTGACGGTGATCTGCGGGACGTCGACTTCCAGTGAGATATGGGGCTCGTCGGTCCCATTAACATCGGTGAGGAGCTGCTTGACCCGTTGCGCCTGCTCGCGCAGCACGTTCAGGTCGTCGCCGTAAATCCGGACGAGGATCGGTTCGCTGGCACCTGTCAGGACCTCTTCAATCCTCTCCTTCAGGTACGTCTGCACGTCGCGGTGCAGGCCCGGGTACCCGTCGACGACCTCCTGGACTGCCGCGACCGTCTGCTCATAGTTGGCATGGCGGTCAATGCTGATCCAGTGCTCGCCGGCATTGACGCCGACAATTTCGTCCGCCTGGAAGGCCTGGCCGATGTGCGTCCCGCAGTTGAGTACGCCCGGTACCTTGAGGAACGCCGCGCAGCCCCGCTGGGCTATGCGGTATTCCTCTGCCGCCGAGGTGCCAGGCTCCGATACCCAGTGCATCAGGAAGTCGCGTTCCTTGAACGTGGGGAACAGGGACTGCCCGAGCAGGGGTGCGATCAGCACACCCGCAATGGCGAGCGCCCCGAAGCCGGCGTAGCCGTAGCGCGGCCGGTTCATGGTGCGGGACAGGACGGCATGGTAGGCACGCTTGAGCACCCTCACCAAGGGCGGGTCGAGTTGCTCCAGCCTGGCCCGGGCCAACAGGATCAGGGCAAGGGCAGGGGTGACTGTCAGCGCCACGAGCATCGAGGCCAGCACCGCGAGCGTGTAGGAGACGGCAAGCGGCCGGAAGAACACCCCAGTGAGCCCGTCCAGGAAAAAGATGGGCAGGGCGGCCACCACGATGATGATTGTGGCGTAGACGATAGGGCTCCGCATTTCCAGCGACGCCTTCAGGACCACGGACGCCGTCGATTCACCGCCACCGTAACCCCGGTGCAGCCGCAGGCGGCGCATGATGTTTTCGACGTCGATGATCGCGTCGTCGACGACGACCCCCACGGCGATGACCAAACCGGCCAGCACCATGGTATTGACGGAACTGCCGGTGAGGTACAGCACCATCACGGCGGTGAGAAGGGACAGCGGAATGGCGATCAGGCTGATGAGCGCCGTGCGCCACTGGAACAGGAACGCGCTGAGGATCATGACCACCAGCAGGCAGCCCAAAAGGAGCGCGAGGCTGAGGTTGGAAATGGCCTCCTCAATGAAGCTCGCCGGGCGGAAGATGGTCGTGTCGAAGTTGATTCCGCTCAGACCCGGCTGGAGTTCGTGCAGGGCCTCCTCAACACCCCTGGTCACGTCCAGTGTGTTGCCCCAGGGGAGCTTCTCCACAATGAGCATCAGTCCATGGCCGTTGTTGATGACCGCATCACCGATCAGCGGCTGATGGTCCTCAACAACCCGCGCGACATCGCCCAGGTGCAGCGCAGTGCCGTGGTCTTCACGGATCGTCACCCTGGCCAGGTCCGCGGGGCTGGTGATCGGCTGGACGTGCCGGATGCTCATTCGCTGGTTGGGGCTGTCAACGAAGCCGCCGGTGCCAATGAATTTCCCGGGCGAGTACTGAAGCAGCCCGGCGTCCACAGCCCCGGCCGTCACCTCCATGACCTGGTTAAGCGAGACATTCCGGGCCTTGAGCTTCTCGGGCTGGACCTGGACCTGAAGCATCTGGAGCCGCTCGCCCCAGATGGCCACGTTGGCCACCCCCGGAACCCGGAGCAGCCGGGCCCGGATGGTCCAGTAGGACAGCATGGACATCTCGATCATGGACCGGTTGGCGGACGTCATGCCGATTTTCATGACACGGCTGGTGGAGGACAGCGGCTGCAGCATCACCGGCGGCGCAGCCCAGGTGGGCAGCGCCGCCGTCACCGCCGCCATCCGCTCGGACACCTGCTGGCGTGCGTTGAGCAGGTCCGTTCCCTGTTTGAAGATCAGGATGATCGAGGACAGCTGGGGAACGGACTTCGACCTCAGCTCGTCCAGTCCCGGCATCCCGGACAGGGACGCCTCGATTGGCACAGAGACGAGTTCCTCCACCTCCTGGGCCGTAAGCCCAAGGCACGCAGTCTGGATCTCAACCTGCGGGGGCGCGAATTCCGGAAAGACATCCAAGGACGCCTTGCTGAGCTGGACGGAACCCAGCAGCATGACCACACAGGCGAGGGCGACCACAATCGTCCTGAACCTGAGGCTGATTCCTACGATCCAGCGCATGTCAGCTCGCCACATCCAGTTCAGCGCCGAAGAGCTCTTCGGCCCCCGTGGTGACCACGGGGGTGCCCGGCGCCGGACCGTTGCTCAGCGTGGCCGTGGCACCGTCGATCCGCTCCACCGTGATGGACTGGCGGACGTAGACGCGAGGGGCGGGGATCGTGTAAACCCAGGTCTTCCCGTCGCTGTCGTAGAGGATCGCCAGGTAGGGGACCACGAGTTTGCCGCTCTTGGGATCCCGTGACGTCGTCGAGGTTTGGAGTCCGATGTTCTCGGCGGCGTGTTCGTTCAGCGTAATGCGCTTCAGGTCGGTCCCCGGAACCTCTTCAAGGCTCGCGGCGACGTCTCCTGCTGCCACCGGCTCCGCGGCGAGCTGGCTGCAGGCCGGCAATGCCGGTGTCAGCAGACCCAGGACGGTAAGAACCATCAGGCCGCGCATCCGCGGCGAGGTTGTTGTCATGATGCATCCCGGCTTTCAGGCGCCCGTCCGGGCTTCCATCGCTTCGGTTGGTGCCGTTGCTGTTGATGCCTGGCCGTAATCGAAGCGGATCAGGATGGCCGGCAGCACAAACAGGGCGAAGAGAGTGGTTGTCAGCAGGCCGCCCCAGAGAATGATGGCGACCGGCTGAATGATCTCCGTGCCCGTCACTCCACCCAGGAGAACCAGCGGAAGAAGGGCGACGGCGGTGATCACCGCGGACCCGAGCGTGGGCCTGAGCCTGTCCCGGGCAGCGCGAATGACAATCCAGCCTGCACGGGCTGTGCTGCTGTCCGCCCCGCCGGCGTCCCTGGCGCGGAGGCTTCGGACCTCCCGGGCGAGCAGGAGGCAGTTGCGGACCGCAATACCCAGAACTGCCGAGAAGGCGACAAACGCCGCCAGGTAGTTGGCTCCTCCGTCAGCCAATGCGGCAAGAACGCCGCCTGACAAGGAAGCGAGCAACCCAATGAAGACGGCCGCTGCGATCCGCCATCCGCCCAGTGCAGTTTGCAGCAGCACCAGGATGCCGAAGGCGGCAACCCCGGTCAGGAGCCACAGCCACTGGATGCTGGATTGCTGCTGCGCATACTGGGTGAGGATCTCGGCATGGTAGGCCACGGGGAACTGGATCTGCTGCAGCGCCTTGTCGATGTCCTGCTGGACCTCGGCCAATCCGCGCCCCTGGATGTCGGCCTTCACATCCACGCGCCGCGACGTGTCGTCGTGCAGAATGACGGCGTCGTTGGGCACGATGCTGACGTCGGCGACGTCGCCGAGACGGATATGCCCGCCTTTGGGCGTGTCGATCAGGAGCTCACGGACACTGGTGAGGCTGTTCCTGGTGGACGGCTCACCCTTGACGACCACGGAGAAGACTTTCTGCTGTTCATAGACGTTGCCCACTTCGATGCCCTGCAGCAGGGCAGCCGCAGCGCGGCGGACGTCGCCGGGTATGACGCCGGCCTTCTGTGCCGCCGCCAGATCGACCTTGACCTGCACGGTGGGCTGTTCGACGGGAGCCTCGACACGGGGATTCACGATCCCGGCGGTGTGCGCCAGGACCTGCCGCACCTCCTCGGCCTTCGCGCGGAGGATGGGCATGTCAACGCCGTAGACCCGGACGCCAAACGCGGAATCGGCGGCCGCCCGGATCTGGTCGATTTTTTGTTGCGGGTAGGTCGACACAGTTGCCCGCATGCCCGGGTAACCTGCCACCACTCTCTGCACATCGTCCA
The DNA here is from genome assembly GCF_042668165.1 of Arthrobacter sp. NPDC057388. NCBI lineage: Bacteria > Bacillati > Actinomycetota > Actinomycetes > Micrococcales > Micrococcaceae > Arthrobacter > Arthrobacter sp. NPDC057388. Next base: position 41,908 of record NZ_JBHVBL010000026.1, on the reverse strand, counting down.
CGGTGCTGGTGTAGGAGGCATCCTTGGCCACACCCACCCACAGCTCTCCGGAACTTACGTCGCCCACCTGGTCAGAGGTGACCGCACGGCCAACCTCGGAGGCGACGCTGGCAACACCAGGCACCGAGCGCAGCTCACCGGCGGCCGCATTGGTGATCCTGACCATCTCCTCATCGGAGGTGCCCGGCGCAGCACTCCACTGGACCACCAGCGTGTTGTCTGCCAGGACCGGCACCACCGGGCTGCCGGGCACCAGCTGCGGCGCCAGCGCCAGGGCGGCGAGCGCCACGGCTGCCGTCGCGGCAAAAACGGCGACGGGCCTGCCGGGCCGGCCGGACAGGGCACGCCCGTACCGGATCCGCAGGCGCTGCATGGTCTGGCCCTCACGCCCACGCGGCGCGGCCGCCGGAGGCAGCAGAAACACCAGGGCCGCCGTGACTGTCAGGGCCACGGCCATGGCAACCGCCAGGGCGAGCAGGTAGCTGAGTACCAGGGGGCCGAACATGGCGCCGTTTTCACCGGGGACAAAGAGCAGTGGCAGCACGCTGAGGGCCATGATCAGCAGGGAGTAGAACAGGGACGCGCGGACCGGCCGCAGGGCCCCGGCAACAAGGGTGCTCCTGGCATCCCCGGTGCCGGCCTCCCGTGCAGCACGGTATGCCCGGGCGGTGCCGTTCAGGTCTTCCAGCACATCGCCGATGATGACGGCGAGGGCCAGTACCATGCCGGTGAAGACCATGGTGTTCAGGCCGGCACCGCGCACCGAGAGCAGCACGGCGGCCGCAATGAGTGACAACGGGATGCTGATCAGGCTGATGAGGGCGCTCCGCCAGGACCTGAAAACCAGTCCGGTCGCCACTGCGACCAGCAGCAGCGTGGCGAGCAAGGCCACGGCCAGGGTTCCCGTTTCCTGCTCCACGAACGATTCCTGCCGGTAGACCGTGGTGTCGACCGTCACGCCGGGCAGCCCGGCCTGGAGCTCGCGCATGGTCTCGTCGAGCCCGCGGGTAACGTCAGCGGTGTTGGTCTCCGGGAACTTCTCCACCACCAGCAGCAGCTCGGCGTCCCGGCCGGGCTGCGCGTCACCGATCAGTGGCTGGTGGTCGGTCTGGACCTTGGCGACGTCCCCAAGAAGCAGTTTGTCAGAGCTGCCCTGCACGCTGATCCTGCCCAGGTCCTGTGGTGTGGTGATGGGCAGGACGTGCTGGACGCCCAGCCGCTGATGCCCCGTTTCCAGGAAACCGCCCGTGCCCGGGGTTGAGGCCTCAAGATAGCTCAGCGGGGACACCCACACGGAGTTGCCGGTTGTCCTGATGACCTGGTCCAGCGTCACCCCCTTGGCTTCCAGCTGCTTGGGGTCCACCAGCACCTGCAGCTGCTGATCGCGCTGGCCCCAGATGGAAATATTGGCCACACCGGGAACGGCCAGGAGTGCCGGCTTCATGGTCCACCGCGCCAGCACGGACATGTCGATGGGGGACATGTCAGTGGATGTCAGTTTGATCATCATGACGCGGCTGGTGGAGGACAGCGGCTGCATGAGGACAGGGGCTGCCGACACATTGGGCAGCGCCCGTGCCTGGGTGAGGCGTTCGGCCACCAGCTGGCGTGCCCGGAACATGTCGGTACCGGGTTGGAACACAAGCTGCACGGAGGACAGGCCGGGAAGCGACTTGGAACGGATCGCCTCCACCCATGCGACGCCGTTCAGCAGGTCGGCTTCCATGGGGGACGTGACAAGCTGTTCGACTTCGGCGGCGGAGAGCCCGAGGGCCTCGGTCTGTATTTCGACCTGGGGCGGCGCAAACTCGGGGAAGGCGTCAACTGACATGGCGGGCAGTGCTGTGAAGCCATACCCGAGGACGCCGGCGGCAACAACCAGGACGAGGATCCGGAACTGCAGGACCCAGCCCAGGACGGCGCCCATCATGGCCTGTTCACCGCCGTCCTCAAGGCCGCATGCCCCAGGGGTGCCGAAAGAAGGCCCTCCGGCCGGCAACGATGCCGGTGGTTTCCGGGCACTTCATCGGGTCTTGGTGTTTCAGGACGTCCTGCGTGCGGATTCACGTTCAGATCTGCTCCGAAGCGAACGTGGAAAAACGTTACATCAGCAGAAAAAGTATTCACGGCGCGGCTCCATTGCGTTTGCCATAGCGCCCCCCAGACGTCTAGCAGAATAATGGTCCTCGGGAGGGGGCGAGTCAATGCCTTGGGCAACCTTTTTCAACGTGCCGGGGGAGGCAGCCGGGGGAAATGGTTCAGCGGCCCGCAATCAGTTCTGCGGCGCGGGTGATTTCTTCCTCGAGATTGTAGAAGTGGCACGCCAGCCGGATCCTGCCGGCCCGGACGGAGACCATTACATTCGCGCCGCGCAGCCGTGCCATGACGGCGTCCGGATCACTGACGGGAACGGAGATGATGGTGGAGCGGTGCCGTTCCGGGAAGGACCGGAAGTTCACGCCCTCCGCTTCCAGGGCGTTCTGCAGGTGGCGCACAAGCGCCGCGTTGCGTTCGAGGACGGCACCGATACCGAACCGGCGAAGGACAGCGAGCGCCGCCTGGTCCGCCAGCGCCGGAAACCAGGCCAGTGACGCGTCCAGCTTCGACGAGGTAGGTGACAGCTCCATGTCCGGGCCCACGAAACTTTCGAACGGCAACCTGGCGGCCTTCCAGCCCGGCACGATGGGCCGGAGCTGGTCTGTCAGGCCCCGCCGGACGTAGAGGTAGCCCATGCCCCGCGATCCCAGCAGAAACTTGTGGCTGGCGGTGGCCAGGAAGTCCACGCCGTCGCGCAGCACGTTGAGGGGAACAGCGCCGGCGGCCTGGCAGGCGTCAACGAAGAACCAGGCCCCCGAACCGGCGGCGATGCGCCCGATTGCCGCCAGGTCCGCCCGGTAGCCGGTGACGGGATGCACGGCACTGACAGCGATGAGGCGGGTGCCGCCGTCGGCTGCCCGGCCAAGAGCCGCGGCCGTCACCACATCCTCTTCGGCAGGCACAGTGCGCACGTCGTAGCCGCGCTCCCGCAGCAGGAGCCACGGAAAGTAGTTCGACGCAAATTCGTTCTCGGGAACCACAATGTTTTCGCCGGTACTGGCCGGCGGCATATTGGCGGCCACAATCCCCGCCGCCGTGCTGACGGCGGGGACGACGGCAATGTCTGCCGCTGTGGCTCCGATGATCTCTGCGAACATGCCGCGGGCGTCCTCACCCGCCTGCTCTGCTTCCATCCAGTCGAACTGCCCGGCGGACCAGCGCTCCAGCGCCCGCCGGTAGGCTCTCACGGCGGGGGAGCAGCCGACGCACATGGTGGCGGTGTTGAGGTAGATGGTGTCTTTGAGCCCGGGAAAAAGCCCGCGGATCCCACTGACGTCCATGGCGAAGAACCGCCCTTCATCCGTTCATTACGGTTGCGTGCAGGTGACGGTCGTTCCTCCCCGGACCAGCCGGTCGTGCACGGCGAGCAGATCGTCGTCGAACGTGCACGTGGTGCCGTCCGGAAGGGTCCGTGTCGTGGTCCCGTCGATACTGACCATCGTCGTGTCGAAGATGAGCGGGTCCAGCCAGAAACTGAAGACGCTTTGCACCCTGTGACTGCCGGCAGACGTTTCCACGGTTCCGTCGTCGTATGTGGTGGTCATCGTGGACGTTCCCGTACTGCGGAAAAGTGCCCGCCCTGTGGGGGTGTGAACCTCCAGGGTCCGCTCCTTTGAGCTGGAGCAGATGGTCAGGCCCCACTCGTCCACGGGCACGCACCACGATGACTCAACGGTCTCGACGCCTTCCGTAGCAGCGGCATTGGCCGGCAGGGCCGCAGCGGGCACCAGCATGGACGCGGCTCCGATGCTGAGGACCGTGCGCCGCAGGGATTTTCCAAACATAGTGAGACCAGCCTTTTAACGGAGCGGGCCCGGAAGCGCACAAAAGGCCGGGGTGTTCCGCCAGCATAAATCCAATTAGTGGATAAAACCAGCGTCCAAGGTCTTAAGCCACCGGCGGGGGGCCTCCCGGTTCCACGAAACGCTGCGTCCGCTCGATCTCCACAACTTTGGGGTCGGTTTCGTCGGCGCCGTAGTCGGACGGGCGGGTCGTGTCCTCTCCCTGCGGCACCTTCAGTGCACGCAGCACCAGCGTCAGTACGACGGCGACCATCATGTTGAGCGCGAACGCGGATACAGCGATGTAGACAGTGAAGTCAGTCCCGGGGACAGGGGCAATGGAGCCGCCGAAGTGGGCCTTCGTGACGGGATTGATGACGTTGTAGGCCGAGACCGTGCCGAAGGCTATGCCCACGACCCAGCCTGCCAGGAGCGCCCACCGGTCAAACCAGCGCGTATACAGGCCGGCAACCACTGCGGGGAAGGTCTGCAGAATCCAGATGCCGCCCAGCAGCTGCATGTTGATGGCCGCCGACTGGTCCATGGCGATCACGAAGATCAGCGCGCCGACCTTCACCACCAGGGAGACAATCTTGGACACCTTCGCCTCGGTTTTGGGGTCCACATTGGGCCGGAAGAAGTCGCGGTAGATGTTGCGCGTAAACATGTTCGCCGCGGCGATGGACATGATGGCAGCCGGAACGAGGGCCCCGATGGCAATGGCTGCCAGGGCCACCCCCGCGAACCATGCCGGGAAGTGGTCCAGGAACAGCTGCGGAACCACAAGCTGCGGGTTGACGGACCCGTTCAGGTCAATCGGCCTGGTGCCGGCCTTAATGGCCACGAAACCCAGCAGCGCGAGGAAACCAAGCATCAGGGAATACAGCGGCAAAATCGCCGCATTGCGCCGGATCGTGTTGCGGCCCTTTGACGCGAGCACGCCGGTGATGGAGTGCGGGTACATGAACAGCGCCATCGCCGAGCCCAGCGCCAGCGTCCAGTAGGCCGAGTAGTTCGATGCGGACGGAATGAACACGCCGGTGGGCTTGCCCGTCGCTTCGTTCACGGTGTCCAGCTTCGTCTTTGCCGCACCGAAGATCGTGTCCCACCCGCCGAATTTGATTGGCAGGTAGATGACCGCGACGATGACGGCGAGATAGATAAGCAGGTCCTTGACGACGGCGATCATCGCCGGCGCCCGCAACCCCGACGTGTAGGTGTATGCGGCCAGCACCACGAACGCCAGGATGAGCGGCAGGTCCGTCAGCAGTACATTCTCTGCGCTGCCCAGCCCGAGCACCGTGAGGACGGCCTTGATGCCCACCAGCTGCAGGGCGATGTACGGCATGGTGGCCACGATGCCCGTGACCGCGACGGCCAGGGACAGCCACCGGCTCCCGTACCGGCCGCCCACGAAATCTGCCGAAGTGACATAGCCGTGCCGGTGCGAGACGGACCAGAGCCGGCTCATGATGATGAAGATGATCGGGTAGAGGACGATGGTGTACGGCACCGCGAAGAAGCCGCTGACGGCGCCGGTGGCCCACATCGCGGCCGGCACGGCAACGAAGGTGTAGGCGGTGTACAGGTCGCCGCCGAGCAGGAACCATGTGATCCAGGTTCCGAAGCCGCGTCCGCCCAGGCCCCATTCGTCGAGGCTGTGCAGCCCCTCGGCCTCGGCGGACCGGCGCCACCGGGCCGCCATAAAGCCCATGACGGCGACTACGACGAAGAGCAGCACCACGATGATGAGGGCGACCCAGTTGATACTGCGCCCGCTCATGGCCGTTCATCCCCGTCCGCGGGCCCGTCCGGATCTGCCGGGCCGCCCTCGCGGGCCACGGCCCGCCGGCGCCGGTCTTCGGTGTTTACGAGCCAGTACGCCACGCCGCTTAGGGCCGCGGAAAGGGGAACCCAGAGCAGCTGGTACCAGTAGAAGAACGGCATGCCGCCCAGGGCCGGAGCATTGAAGGAATATGTCTGCGGCATGAGCGGAAGCAGGATCGCCAGGGAAAGCAGGACGCCGGCGATGACGTACTTCCCGCGGCGGGCGGGCCCGCGCGTTGCAGTGTTGCGGGTAGGTTGTCCGGTGCCCGGCGGAGCCCCGTGGACGGGGCGCCTTCCCGGTTCAGGACGATCTCGATGGGACACCCCACGACCTCCTTGTCAGCCCGTCTCGCGCTGCCCGGCGTTGCGGCCAGCGGTGAGGCGGAGGTTACAGATGTTGCCCTCCAGTTCCTTTGTACGCCGGTCCGATCCAGTCGGGAAGGCCCAGGCAAGGCCTGTGGCGGGGCCCCGGCAATCAACGCCCGGGCCAGGAACTGCGTATATTTGCTTGGGGCTATTCACGAGACTGGGGGACTAATGCGGCTTCGCTCATGGGCGCGCGCAAAACGACGGATGCTGGCGTCTGCGACAACGTTTTCGGCCGCAGGGCTGATGGTTGCGGCCGCAGTGGTTCACCCGGGCTTCAAAGAGACGCACGTGGACCTCAACGACGGCGGCGTGTGGGTAACCAATTCCGGGCTGAACATGGTGGGCCACCTGAACTTCCAGTCGAAAACGCTCGACGGCGGCCTCATGGCGGCCAGTTCAGACTTCGACGTCCTCCAGCACACCAGCAATGTCCTCATCTCGGACCGCGGCAACGCCTCGCTGGGCAGGGTCAAGGCCTCCACCGTCACCCTCGAAGCGCCACAGCAGCTGCCGGGATCGGCGGTCCCTGCCTTTGGGGAAAAGGCGGTGGCCCTGGCTGATCCGGCCTCGGGCAGCCTTTGGGTGGCTGAGAGCAGCATGCTCGGCTCCATCGATTTCACTTCGCAGGAACCGGTGGTGAGCGACGCCCGGGGAATCGTCGCCACCGTGGGAGTTGACGACGTCGTTCACGCCGCCGATCCTGTCCGCGGCGAGGTGACCACCCTTCACGTGAATGCCACCGGCGGAGTGGATTCCCGCAGCACCACCGCGTACGGGCAGCTCCGCAACAAGGAAAACCTCCAGGTGGCGGCAGTCGGGGACAAACCCGTGGTGTTCGACGGGGAAGGCGGATCACTTCATCTTCCCGGCGGCCGGGTGGCGAAGGTGCCGGACGCGGCCGGCGCGAAGCTGCAGAACAGCGGCCCGGCTGCGGACTTCGTCGCCGTCTCCACGAAAAGCGCCCTGATCAAGCAGCCCCTGGACGGTTCGGCCGCCACCGTCGTAGACCTCGAAGCGGCGGGAACGCCCGCCATTCCGGTCCAGCACAATGGCTGCGTCTATGCAGCCTGGTCCGGGACAGGCAAGTACCTGCGCGACTGTGCCAATGCCGCGGACAGCCGGAGGGCGGACATTCCCGGCGCGAACACCCGGTCCAACCTGGTCTTCCGGGTCAACCGGGACATCGTCGTCCTGAATGACGTCACCTCCGGCAACGTCTGGCTGGTCACCGAGAACATGAGGCTCGTGGCCAACTGGGACGAGATCATTCCGCCGCCGGATACAACGGAGGACCAGGACGAGCCTGCCGCGGACGACAGCCCGGTGGACACGCTCCCGGACCGCACCAAGGAGAACCGTCCGCCCTCCGCCGCCGATGACCAGTTCGGCGTGCGGCCGGGCCGGACCACCCTCCTGCCGGTCCTGGACAACGACTCGGACCCGGACGGGGACGTCCTCACCGTCCGGCTCCAGGGCGACAACCCTGCCGCCGGGAGCGTCCAGGCTGTGTATAACGGAACCGGCCTGCAGGTGAAGGTGCCGGCGGATGCGACCGGAACGTCGCAGTTCCAATACCTGGTCAGTGACGGCCGGGGTGGCACCGCCGGGGCCAGGGTCACCTTGACCGTTAAGGACCCCGCCGGCAACGAGCCCCCGAAGCAGAAACGCGTGCCCACCATCATCGTGGAGCAGGGCAAAAGGATCTCCCAGAACATCCTCACCGACTGGACCGACCCCGACGGCGACGACCTCCTGCTGCTCGGAGCCCGCCTCACCCGGGACGGCGACCAGGTCCGTACCCGGGCGGACGGCCTTCTGACGTTCCAGGACGTGGGCGCCACGCTGGGCAGGAAGGAAGTTGTGGTCACCGTCTCCGACGGGCGAGACCGGGTTGAGGGCGCGGTGACCGTGGACGTGCGCGCCAAGGGGGACCTTCCGCCAAAAGCCAACGCAGACCACGTCTCGGGAACCGCCGGGCAGGACATCGTGGTTGCTCCGCTGAAAAACGACAGCGACCCCACCGGTGAAGGGCTTCGCCTGACCCGGGTGCTGGGCGGTCCGGACCAGACGATCACCCCGGACTACCAGGCGGGGACCTTCACGTTCCGGGCGGCAAACGCGGGAACGTATTACCTGACATACCTCGTGACCAACGGACCGGAAAGCTCCGAGGGGCTCGTACGGATCGACGTCACTGCCGCCGGAGCCGGGCAGGGTGACCCGGTTGCCGTCGCCGACCTGGCGCTGCTGCCGATGGGCGGCGAAGTGCTGCTGGACGCCCTGGCCAATGACTCGGATCCGGCCGGGGGCGTCCTGGTCATCCAGTCCGTGGGGCTTCCCCGGAACTCGGCAGTCAGCGTCGCCGTCGTCAATCACCAGATCCTGCGCATTACCGACCTCCGCGGCCTGACCGGGCCCACCAGCCTGACCTACACGGTGTCCAACGGCGTGGCCAGCGCAACCGGACAGGTGACCATCCTGCCCATTCCGGCACCGGCAAAACTGCTGCCGCCCGTGGCCGCCCCGGACGAAATCACTGTCCGGGCGAACGACGTCGCCACCATCGCCGTCCTCGCCAACGATTCCCACCCCAACGGCGCCAAACTGAAGCTCAAGCCCGTCCTGGTGCAGGGCATCGGCTCCGGCCAGGGGCTCCTCGCCATATCCGGGGACGTGCTGCGCTTCAAGGCAGGGGCATCAGGAGGCACGGTTCATGCCATCTACGCGGTTTCCGGCCCCGACGGGCAGGAGGACTCGGCGCAGGTGACCATCCACATCCGCGGTGAGGGCACCAACTCCAGGCCGCTGCCCCAGAATGTCACCGGCCGGGTGGTGGCCGGCAACACGACGAGGATCGCCATTCCGCTGGACGGCATCGATCCCGACGGCGACTCTGTCACCCTGGTGGGGCTGGAGCAGGCACCGCGCAAGGGAACAGCCGCGGTGGGGGCGCACTATGTGGAGTACACGGCTCCGGCAAACGCCTCCGGGCAGGACACGTTCTCCTACGTGGTGGAGGACCGGTTCGGGGCGCGCTCCACAGCGCGGGTGACCGTGGGTATCGCGCCAGCCCCCGGAGCCAATCAGAGCCCCGTGGCCGTGGAAGACAGCATCACCGTTCTCCCGGGCCGCCACGTGGCCGCGGACGTGCTGGCCAACGACTCCGATCCCGATGGCGACAACGTCGCCCTGGCAGCCAACGGCCTGCAAGCCGCACCGGAGCTAAAGGCTGCGGTCGTCGACGGACGGGTGCAGCTCACCGCCCCCACGCCTTCCGGACCGACCGCCACGGCGATTGTCCGCTACGGGATCAGCGACCGCCGCGGCGGCACCGCCGTCGGAACCCTTAAAGTCCACGTCCGCAGCGACGCCGCCACACTCGCCCCCATCGCGCGGGACGACCGCGTGACCTTCGCCGAGACCCTGGGGAAGACGGTCGTCGACGTTCCCGTTCTGAAAAACGACGAAGACGCGGACGGAGTGGCCGCCGAACTGAAGATCACCTTCCCGGAGGCCGCACCCACGGCCAGCATTTCCGGCCCCGGAAGGGTCGCCGTGCGGCTGGAAAACCGGCCCCAGATCGTCGCGTACACCGTCACCGACATCGACGGGCTCAGCTCAACCGCGTTCATCCTGGTACCGGGCATGGACGGGCAGGCGCCCGCGCTGAAGAGTACGGCGCCGCTGGAAGTTGTCAGCGGCCAGCAGCTCACCATGAACCTTAAGGACCTGGTGGTGGTCCGTGCCGGCAAGAGCCCGCGCATCACCCAGGACTCCAAGGTCCAGGCAGTGGCTTCCAACGGAGCACCGCTCGTGAAGGACGCAACCACCCTCGTGTTCACTTCTGCAGACGACTACTCCGGACCGGCGGCGGTTTCGCTGGAGGTGACGGACGGCGCCAGCGCGGACGACCCCGACGGGCGGACCGCCGTACTGACGATCGGCATCACCGTCCTGCCGGACCCCGCACGCAATCATCCTCCCGCGTTCCCGTCGAGTACCCTCGACGCTGCTGTGGGGGAGGAGTCCACCCTGGATCTGCGCGAGGTGGCTTCCGACCCCGACGAAGCAGACCAGGACAGGCTCACCTTCGCCCTGGGCAAAATCCCGTCCGGCATTAGGGCCAGCCTGGACGGCGGCGTCTTCAAAGCCACCGTCGACGGCGCGTCCAAGGGAAGCAGGATCACGGTACCCGTCACCGTCTCGGACGGGCGCAGCACGCCTGTCCGGGGCTCGGTGGACGTCCGTGTGGTCGCGTCGAAGCGCCCGCTGGCCACTGCGAACGACGACATCATTGCCGGCGCGCGCGCCGGGCAATCCCAGCGCGTGCAGGTGCTGGACAACGACATCAACCCGTTCCCGGAGACGCCGCTGAAAATCCTCAGTGCCGCCGTCGAAACCGGAACGGGCACCGCAGCCGTGAACGGTGACGCCGTCACAGTGACCCCGGCCGAGAAATTCGTGGGCACGATGGTGGTGCGCTACCGGATCCAGGACAAGACCGCGGATGCCGAGCGCGAAGTTGACGGCCGCATCCGGCTCACCGTGAAGGACAAACCGGATGCGCCGTCCACGCCGACTGTCGGCGAGGTACGCGACCGCACCGTGGTGCTCAACTGGTCCCCGCCGGCCAACAACGGAGCACCCATCACCGGTTACAAAGTCAGCGGCAGCGGAGGGTTCTCGCAGCAGTGCCCCGCCACCACGTGCACGCTGGCGGGCCTGACCAATAACGTGGAGTACACGTTCACCGTTGTAGCGACCAACGAAGTGGGGGATTCGGCACCGTCCCCGGCGTCCGCACCGGCCCGGCCGGATGCGAAGCCGGACACCCCGGCGGCACCCACGCTGGTGTTCGGCGACAAGTCGCTGACCGTGAACTGGGTGGCTCCGCGCAGCCCGGGTTCTCCGGTGGAGAGCTACAACCTGGAGATCTCCCCGGCACCCCCGGCCGGAAACGTGCGGGCAAGCAGAGTCACGGGAACCTCCTACCGGTGGACGGGCCTGCAGAACGGGACACCCTACCAGGTGCGGGTCCAGGCCTCGAACAAGGCGCCTGACCCCTCGGAGTGGAGCCCCTACTCGGCGAGCACCATCCCGGCCGGCGCACCCGGCGCCCCGGGCAAGCCCGCCACCACCCGGTCCACCTCAGGCGGGGCGGAAACGATCATGGTGGTGTCGTGGGCTCCGGCGGCGGACAACGGCGCCTCCATTGACAGCTACACCGTCAACGCCCTGCAGGGCGGATCCACGGTAGCGAGCAGCACGGTGTCCGGCAGCCAGCTGAGTGTGCCCGTGACCGTAGGCAACTCCGCGACCGACTACACCTTCACAGTGGTGGCCAAAAACAAGGCCGGCACTTCCCCGGCAAGTCCGCCGTCGGACCCCCGCCGTGCTTTCGGCACCCCGGGAGCCGTCCCCGGCGTCCGCGCCGATCCGCTGGACAACGCGGTGCAGCTTTCCTTTGGTGAGGCCGCGGGCAACGGGGCGACCCCGAGCTACCAGTACCAGGTCAACGGAAGCGGCTTCATGGCAGTGCCGGCCGACAGGGTCATCCGGAGCGGCGTGCCCAACAACGGCAACTACACCATCGGGGTGCGCGCCGTGAACAGCATGGACGGAGCCACGTATGAAGGGCCGGTCACGAACTCCAACGCGGTGGCGCCCTACGGCAAACCACACGCGGCCAGCGTGAACCCCGTGACGGTCACCACGACTGTGCGGTTCGACGTCGGCGCCGTCACCAACAACGGACGCCGGGTAGTGGCGCTCGAGTACCAGTCGTCAGACGGCAAGTCGGGCACGCTGGGTGCCGGCGGAGGATCCGTCACAACGGGCAACGGGTACGACCAGGCCATCTCCATCACCGTAACCGTGGTGGATGACCTGGGCCAGCGCACCGCCGTCTCGGCAAGCGGCAGAACCGCTCCGGCGAAGTACCTGACGGTGGACAACGGCACGGCGAGCCCCGGCACCTGCGAATGGCCCACGAACGGCACCTCCGCCCCGGACACGGCCGCGAACTGCGCGGCCGGCGGCGGAACCTTCGTGGCCCAGGGCACCAGGGTGCAGGTCCAGTGCGTCACCACCGGCGCCGCGTACACCATCTACGACGGCGCGACCGGCCGCCCCACCGGGAGTACCAGCAACGTCTGGTACAAGGTGATCAACGACCTTTGGATCCGCCCCACGGACGGACCCGTGGACTCGGGCGTACCGGCCTGCTGATGACTGCACAGGTTCCTTTCCCCGCCGACCGGCCCGCGCACGGCCTTGACTACTGGCTGTCGCCGGAACTGGCCCGGGTCAGTCCGGCGACAGCCCCTACGCGGCTGCGGCAACTTGCCGACGCCCAGGGCAGCCTGGCTGCGGCCAGCGGGCGCGGCAGTCCTTCCGGCGACGCATCCGTGCGAACCCTGGGCTCCGCAAGGCTGTGGAAGACGACCTCGCCTCTTGGCGCGCCCCCTACGGTGACGCAAGCTATGGCCCGCTCTGAACGGAGTGACAGCCGAGGGAGGCCGGTTGGCCGGTCTCTCACCCGCTATCAGAAAGAATGGACGCCGTGACTTCCCCGGATACCGCCGCACCCCGAAAACTTCAGACCCTTTGGGCCAGCCTTGGAGGCTTCGCGTTCGTCGCCGTTTTACTCCTGGCCGGACCCGTGATGATCGGGATCGGATCCTCGATGACGGACTCGGATGGGGAACTGGCTCGCACCGGGACCCGGGTCACCGGCACCATCGTTGACTTCGACGACGTCCGAAAGGCGTCGAACCGGGACCTCACGGTGGAGTATATGTCGGCTGACGGCGTAAGCCGCCGCACCTTTGCAAATGTGGATCACGAGCAGCACCCCACGGTCGGTGACGATGTCACCGTGATCTACAGCGATTCGAATCCTGGAAAGGCAGTCGTGGTGGGCTACGAACGCGACGGCGTTTCCGTTCGCGGCATCGGCACCCTTTTCACGCTTGTATTCACCATTCCCTTGGGCCTGGCCCTGATCACCAAGAAGCTCAGGAAGCGCCGGAAAGAGCGGACGTAATACGTAACGGAACCGGTTTTTCTGGTCCGGCCCAAATACCTCCATAGGCCCAAATACCTCCATCGGCAAGGTGCCGCAGTCCGGCACTCGCGTGGATGGAATGCCGCAACGCGGGGTTCAAGGCGTAAAAAAGCCCCGGGATCCAGTGGATTCCCGGGGCTTTCCCTTTGTGCGCGGAGGGGGACTTGAACCCCCACCCCCTTTCGAGGACTAGCACCTCAAGCTAGCGCGTCTGCCATTCCGCCACCCGCGCAGGTGGTATTTCGAAGGGCGGCCCCGCCGTTCAGCGGTTCGTTGCTCTCCGAAGCAGCGAGAAAAACTCTAACACGAACTTTCGGCAAACATGGAATCGAGTCGACTGGGTAGGCTGAACCTGGACGTTCCGGCAGCCAAAAGCCGCCTAAACCCGCATGTATCCGCGTTTCCCCGCATCAAGGAGTGATCAATGTCTCACGTTCGGCCAGAGGATGAAGTTGTCACCATCTGCCAGGAGCTCATCCGCATCGATTCATCCAATTACGGTGACGGCTCCGGCCCCGGCGAACGTGCGGCGGCCGAATACACGGCAGGCCTGATCACCGAGGTGGGGCTGGACGCCGAAATCGTCGAATCCGAGCCCGGCCGCGCCAGCGTCGTCACACGGATGGCCGGGGAGGACCCTTCGGCAAGCGCACTGGTGGTCCACGGCCACCTCGACGTGGTGCCCGCCCTGCGCGAGCAGTGGTCCGTGGATCCGTTTGGCGCTGAACTCAAGGACGGGCTGATCTGGGGCCGCGGAGCCGTGGACATGAAGGACATGGACGCCATGATCCTGTCCGTCCTGCGCGACTTTGCGCGCACCGGTCGCAAGCCCAAACGGGACATCGTCTTTGCCTTCTTCGCAGACGAAGAGGCGGGCGGAGTCCACGGCTCCCAGTACGCGGTCAAGCACCGGCCCGAACTCTTCGAAGGGGCCACGGAGGCGATCTCGGAAGTGGGCGGTTTCTCTGCCACCATCGGCGGCCAGCGCACTTACCTTCTTCAGACGGCTGAGAAGGGCATCTCCTGGCTGCGGCTGGTGGCCCACGGCCGCGCCGGCCACGGGTCCCAGATCAGCACCGACAACGCCATCACCCGGCTCGCCGCAGCGGTGACCCGCATCGGTGAGTACGAATGGCCCATCGAGCTGACGGCCACCACCCGCCAGTTCCTCGACGGCGTGACAGAGCTGACCGGCGTCGAATTCGACCCCGACAATCCGGAGCGGCTCCTGAAGGAACTGGGCACGGTGGCGCGCTTCGTGGGGGCCACGCTGCAGAACACTTCCAACCCGACCCTCCTCAGGGGCGGCTACAAGCACAATGTCATTCCCGAGTCCGCCGAGGCGCTGGTGGACTGCCGCACCCTTCCCGGCCAGCAGGAGCACGTCCTGGAGATCGTCCGGGAGCTTGCCGGCAGCGGCGTGGACGTCAGCTACGTCCACCAGGACGTTTCCCTCGAGGTGCCCTTCTCCGGCAACCTCGTGGACTCCATGATCGACGCCCTGCACTCGGAGGACCCCGGCGCGAAAGTCCTGCCCTACACACTGTCCGGCGGAACCGACAACAAGGCCCTCAGCAAGCTCGGCATCACCGGCTACGGCTTCGCACCGCTGCAGCTGCCGGATGACCTCGACTTCACCGGGATGTTCCATGGCGTGGATGAACGGGTCCCGGCGGAGTCGCTGAAGTTCGGGGCACGCGTCCTGAACACGCTGCTCACCAACTACTGAGGCCCGGTGGAACCCTGGAGGCCCATGGAACCCGAACAGCTGCTGCCTGACAGCCTGCTGGAACGGCTCCGTGGAAGGGCCGCAGAGTACGACCGGCAGAACAGCTTCTTTACCGAGGACCTTGAGGAACTCTCCGCCGCCGGGTACCTGAAGATGTTCGTGCCGGAGTCCGACGGCGGATGGGGCCTTGGCCTGGAAGCTGCGGTCCGCTGCCAGCGGAGGCTGGCGACGGCGGCACCGGCTACCGCACTGGCCGTCAACATGCACCTGGTCTGGACGGGGGTGGCACGCGTCCTGGCCGCGCGCGGCGACGCCTCCCTGGAATTCGTGCTGCAGGAGACCGCCGCAGGGGAGATCTTCGCGTTCGGCAACTCGGAGGCCGGCAACGACTCCGTTCTCTTTGATTCGCTGACGGAGGCAAGGCCCCTTCCCGACGGCGGGTACTCGTTCACGGGGACCAAGATCTTCACGAGCCTTTCGCCGGCGTGGACCCGGCTTGGCATCTTCGGCAAGGACGCCGGCGCCCGCGAGGGCGCCGGCGAACTGGTGCACGGCTTCATCCGGCGTGACACTGGCGGCTACCGGATCTTGGAGGACTGGAACACTCTGGGCATGCGCGCCAACCAGTCAAACACCACACTCCTCGAAGGCACCATCGTTCCGCCGGACCGCATCTTCCGGAAGCTTCCGGTCGGGCCCAACGCGGACCCGCTGATCTTCGCGATCTTCGCGTGCTTTGAGACCCTGCTGGCCGCCGTCTACACCGGCATCGGGGAACGTGCCCTCGTCCTCGCCGTCGAGGCCGCCAAGCGCCGCACATCGTTCAAGAACGGCGGCCGCAGCCTGGCCCGGGACCCGGACATCCGCTGGAAGGTGGCGGAGGCCGCCCTCGCCATGGATGCCCTGTACCCCCAGCTGTCGGTGGTGGCCGGGGACGTGGACCGCCTGGCGGACCACGGCAGCCAGTGGTTCCCCAAGCTCGTGGGCGTGAAGCTGCGGGCGACGGAAACGGCCCGGACGGTGGTGGACCTTGCCATCCGGGTATCCGGCGGCTCCAGCTACTTCAGGGGATCCGAAATTGAGCGCCTGTACCGCGACGTCCTGGCCGGCATGTTCCACCCCTCGGACGACGAGTCGGCGCACAACACCGTCGCCAACGCGTGGCTGGGTCCGCTCGAAGACTGACCGGGCTGCTAAGAGGGCGGCACGGCAGTGGGCGCGCTTCATCACAGTGCGCGCCCACGTGGCCGGAGCGGCCTAGACGGTGCGCTGCACCTGGGTGACGCGGCGGCGCAGCCAGAAGCGCCTGCCGCCGCCCACATACAGCCTGCTGCGCTCGAGTTCCCACTTGCCGTACTCGGAGTGTTCCACGAGGCGGCGCCGGGCTTCGGGCAGGGAATCCTCAGGACCGACGGTCACTACGAGGTACTCGTATTGCCGGGCGTAGTCCCGTTCCCGCAGGACCGAGCTGGTCAGAAAATGTTCCTTCATTGCTCTCCATTTTCGTCCTTTTCCCGCTAACGTGAAGGCATGAGCATCGATCCGCGTGTCGCGCTTCAGTCCTTGACCGCCGCCTTGGAAGAACACCTTGCAGCCGCCTCAGCCCGCCGCGGGGATGGTGACCCTTCAGTGGAGGCAGCATTTTTTGCAGTTGCCGATGCCTTCGAAGTCTACGAGGACGCCCTGTATGAGGCCTACAACGAAGTGACGCCGCTGCAGGTTTTCGATGACGAGGAAGACGAGGACGAGGACGAAGAAGCGGACGACGAGGATCTGGAGATCGTCGAGGAGTAGCCCGGCTAGACCTGCGTGCTGGAGACATCCTCCAGGGCACGTGCAATTTCAGCCGGCAGCGGCGTGAGCTGGGCGTCCAGGATTTCCTTGAGCTGGACCGGCGTGCGCGCGCCCACGATGGCGGTCGCCACGGCGTGACGTGACAGCAGCCAGCTCAGCGCAACATCGAGGGAAGACCGTCCCAGGCCGCGGGCGGCCATCGCAACAGCCTCGACCACCTGCGACGAAGGCTGCTCCAGATAGGGCTCCACGTAGGTGGCCAGGCGCGTACCGGCCGCCCGTGAATCCGCCGGCACGTGGCCACGGTACTTGCCGGTGAGGACTCCGCGGCCCAGCGGCGCCCAAGCCATCAGCCCCAGGCCGGCATCTTCGATGGCCGGCACCAGCTCCGCTTCCGGCTTGCGGCGCAGCAGCGAGTACTCCGACTGGTTCGCGACGAGCGGGAAGCCGGCGATGGCAGCGGCCTTGGCGGTCTGCCAGCCGTTGTAGTTGGCGATTCCCGCATAGCGTGCCCGTCCGCTGCGGACGGCGAAATCGAGCGCCGACAGTGTCTCTTCGAGCGGGACGTTCGGGTCCCACGCCTGAGCGAACCAGAGGTCCACGTAGTCGGTTCCGAGCCGCGCCAGGCTTGCGTCGAGGCCGGACAGCATCGCGTTCCGCGACGCATCCACGCGCTGCCGGCCCTCCGACGGCGACACGCCGGCTTTGGTGGAAATGACCACTTCCGTGCGGGAGACGACGTCACCCAGCATCGACCCCAGCATGGCCTCCGCCTGGCCGTCAGCATAGGAGGCAGCGGTGTCCACGAGGGTCCCGCCGGCGTCCACGAACGTGCGCAGCAGCTCGGAGGCATCCTGTTCATCCGTTTCACGGGACCAGGACATGGTGCCCAGGGAGAGGGAGGAGGCGCGTAGGCCGCTGTTGCCGATGTAACGCTGCTGCATAGCAGATAGCTTACGGGGAAACCACCCGCACCATGACGTAGGGTCGTTAGCGTGAACTGGATTGAAGCGGCCCTGCTGGGTCTTGTGCAGGGACTGACCGAATTCCTACCTATTTCATCGAGCGCCCACCTCCGGATTGTGGGTTCCTTCCTGCCGAATGCGGCTGATCCGGGGGCGGCCTTCACCGCCATCACACAGCTCGGCACGGAGACTGCCGTGATTGTCTACTTCTGGCGTGACATCGTCCGGATCATCAAGGCCTGGTTCGGTTCGCTGAGCGGCCGGGTTCCCCGCCAGGACCCGGACGCCCGCATGGGCTGGCTGGTGATTCTGGGCAGCCTGCCCATCATCGTCCTGGGCCTGCTGTTCCAGGACCAGATTGAATCAGTCCTCCGCAGCCTGTGGATCGTGGCCACCATGCTCATCGTCTTCGGCCTGATCCTCGCCGTGGCCGACGCCGTCGGCAAGCAGGACCGGGACCTTTCCAGGCTGACCTACAAGCACGGCATCCTCTACGGCTTCGCCCAGGCCATGGCCCTGATCCCGGGCGTTTCACGCTCCGGCGGCACCATCACGGCCGGGCTGCTCATGGGCTACACGCGTGAAGCCGCCGCGCGCTACTCCTTTCTCCTTGCCATTCCCGCTGTCTTCGGCAGCGGCCTCTACCAGCTGTTCAAGGTGGCAACCAAGGACGGGGTGAGCGGCCCCTTCGGTCTGGGGGAGACCGCTCTGGCAACCGCGATTGCGTTTGTCGTCGGCTACGTCATCATTGGCTGGTTCCTGAAGTTCATTTCGACCCGCAGCTACCGGCTGTTTGTCTGGTACCGCATCTTCCTGGGCCTCGCCCTGTACCTGCTCCTCGGTTTCAATGTCATCAGCGCCTAGCACTAGGCTTGGTCT
This sequence comes from Arthrobacter sp. NPDC057388, assembly GCF_042668165.1. Taxonomy (NCBI): domain Bacteria; kingdom Bacillati; phylum Actinomycetota; class Actinomycetes; order Micrococcales; family Micrococcaceae; genus Arthrobacter; species Arthrobacter sp. NPDC057388. The sequence continues at coordinate 23,401 of NZ_JBHVBL010000026.1, read as the reverse complement.
GTGAAATCCTGGATCTCCCGCCCCGTGCCTGTCCTGCCGGGGGAAATGCCCGCGCTCCGGCTGTTCGACACCACCGCGGACCGCGCCGTGACCCTGAATGCCGACGGCCAAAAGTCGATGTATGTCTGCGGGATCACGCCGTATGACGCGACCCATATGGGCCATGCCGCCAGCTACGTCGCGTTCGACCTGCTGAACCGCGCCTGGCGTGACGGCGGCCAGCAGGTTGCGTATGTCCAGAACGTCACCGACGTCGATGACCCGCTGCTGGAACGTGCCGAGGCCACCGGCGTCGACTGGCGGGAGCTGGCCGAGAGCCAGATCGAGCTTTTCCGCACTGACATGGAAGCCCTCAACGTCATTGCGCCGGATCACTACATCGGGGCCGTCGAAGCCATGCCGCTGATCGTCCCTGCCATTGAACGCCTCCTGCACCAGGGCCTGGCCTACCGGGTCAACGGCACCGCGGGTGAGCCCGACGGCGACGTCTACTATGACGTCGAGGCCGCCGGCAAGCACGCCGTCGGCGTCGAGGCCTGGACACTCGGAGCGGTCTCCGGACTGCCGGAAGCCGAGATGCTGGAACTGTTCGCCGAACGTGGCGGCGATCCCGGCCGCGCGGGCAAGCGCCAGGCCCTCGATCCGCTGCTCTGGCGCGTAGCGCGCGACGGCGAGCCCAGCTGGCCCGGCGGTGAGCTGGGGGAGGGACGGCCAGGCTGGCACATCGAGTGCACCGTCATCGCCCAGAAGTACCTGCCCGCGCCTTTCACGGTGCAGGGCGGCGGCTCGGACCTGGTCTTCCCGCACCATGAGATGGGTGCCGGGCACGCCTACTCACTGTCCGGCGTTCCCCTGGCCGAGCACTTCGCGCACGCCGGCATGGTGGGGCTGGACGGCGAAAAGATGTCCAAGTCCAAGGGCAACCTGGTCCTGGTCTCCCAGCTGCGCGCTGCCGGCGAAGAACCGGCAGCCATCCGCCTGGCCATCCTGGCGCACCACTACCGGTCCGACTGGTCCTGGACGGCGGAAGGTTTCGAGGAGGCCAAGACGCGCCTCGAAACCTGGCGTGCAGCATTGGCTGCGGCGCCGGCCGGAACCGCCACCGGGCTGATCGGGCAGATGCGCGAAGCCCTGGCCAACGACCTTGACGCCCCCGCCGCGGTGGCCGCCGTCGACCGGTGGGCGGAGACTGCCCGCAACAACGCTGGCAACGCGTCCGAAGCAGACCGAACCCTGGTGCGCGACGCCGTGAACGCGCTTCTCGGCGTCGAACTTTAACGGCCACTTCGAGGGTTCCCTGCCCACTAGACGTTCGGCAACGTCGAGCGGGAAGGGAACCGTCGAAACGGCGGAGCCGACTTCTTAGGGCTTGTCCTTGCCCCGGCGCTTCAGGTAGCGCTCAAACTCACGGGCAATGGACTCACCGCTGGCCTCGGGAAGATCGGCCGTGTCCTTCGCTTCCTCCAGCTGCCGCACATAGGCGGCGATTTCGGGATCCTCGGTGGCCAGTTCATTGACGCCGCGCTCCCATGCCTCGGCCTCTTCGGCCAGCTCGTGTGTGTCGAGCGGCACCTGCAGCAGTTCCTCGATCCGGTGCAGGAGCGCCAGCTGCGCCTTGGGTGACGGCGCCTGGGCCACGTAGTGCGGCACGGCTGCCCAGAGCGAGACGGTGGGAATGCCGGCGAGCAGGGAGACCTCGGACAGCACGCCCACGATGCCCACGGGTCCTTCGTACTGCGACGCCTCCAGGTTCAGCCGTTCCCGCAGCGCACTGTCGTCCGTGGACGTGCTGACGGGAATCGGGCGGCTGTGCGGCACGTCCGCGAGCAGCGCGCCCACCAGGACCACGTAGTCGACGTGCAGCGCCTCGGCGTGGACCAGGAGTTCCGCCGTGTAGGCCCGCCATTTGTAGGACGGTTCGGTTCCCTGGATGAAGATCACGTCCACGTTGGTGCCGGGAGCGCTGGCCTTGTAGATCCGGGTGGAGGGCCACTTGATCTTGCGTTCACCGGAGGCGGTGCGGCGGACGGTGGGCCGGGTGAACTGGAAGTCGTAGTACTCGTCAGCGTCGATGGACGCTACCTTCTTCCCGCCCCACAGCTTGTTGAGGTAACGGAGCGCATCACTGGCGGCTTCCCCCGCGTCGTTCCAGCCCTCGAACGCAGCCAGCATCACGGTAATGCGCTGGCCCTCGGGAACAGGCTGCAGCAACTGCTCCGCCTCAGGCGCGGTGCCCGGCTCGTTGGTGTCTCCGTCGAAGCTATTCATTCCCTCACCCTACGTCCACAAGCATTGCTGTTGCATAGAGCGAACCGCCGCAGATCCGGAAGCGGCACTGATATTCGCCGACGGCGTACGCCCGGGGACCGCGTCAGGGCGCCGCCGGGCGGCCCGGTACAGTGGAAAGCATGGAATCTGCCGCCGCTCAGCCCTTGCTCAAAGCCGTTTTATGGGACATGGACGGCACCATCGTCGACACCGAACCGTACTGGATCGAAGCCGAACACAACCTTGTCGAGTCCCACGGGGGGACGTGGTCCCACGAACAGGCCATGCAGCTCGTGGGCCAATCACTGGACCATTCCGCCGGCATCCTGCAGCGCGCCGGCGTGCGCCTGGAGGTCCGCGAGATTATCGATACCCTGACCGCCCAGGTAATCAGCCGGGTCCGGGAGAACGTGCCGTGGCGTCCGGGGGCCAGGGAATTGCTGGATGAACTTTTCGACGCCGGCGTGCGTTGTGCCCTTGTGACCATGTCAGAGGCACCGCTGGCCCGCGAGATTGTGGCGAGCCTTCCCCGGCCCTACTTCGAGTTCCTCGTTACCGGCGACACCGTGACCAGAGGCAAACCCCACCCGGAGGCTTACCTCAAGGCCGTGGGCCTGCTGAAGCAGCAGGACGCCCACCTGACGGTCGACCACTGCGTGGCCCTTGAGGATTCGGCGCCCGGCGTCGCCGCCGCCGTGGCCTCGGGTGCCGTCACCGTGGCCATTCCGCACCTCGTTCCGCTGCCGGACGACGCCCGCAGGACCACCTGGGACTCCCTCGCGGACCGCACAGTGGCCGAGCTGGAGGAGCTGGTCAGGCTCCGCCTCGGCGCCCGCGAACCGGCGGCAGCCCTCCAGAACCTCAACTAAGGAGCCCGGAAACGTGTCTGATCCCGCGGGATCCGGTCAGCAGATGCCAAACCCCCAGCCGCCGGGCCAGCAGCCACAAGGTCAGCCGGCCCAAGATCAGCCGGCACAGGGCCTGCCACCGGCTGGCCAGCAGCCACAGGCCAGCCGCAGGGAGGGTATCCCGCTCGGCAGGATCGCCGGCATCCCCATCGTGCTGGCCTACTCGTGGTTCATCATCGCCGCCTTCACCGTGATCGTCTACGGGCCCGTCCTGCAGCATGGCACCCCGTCCTTGGGCATCGGGGCCTACTACGTGGCATTCGCCTACGCGCTGCTGCTCCTGCTGTCAGTGCTCGTCCATGAGCTCGCGCACGCCCTGACGGCCAAGATCTACGGTTGGCCGAGCGAGAAGATCGTGCTCAACCTCTGGGGCGGCCACACCCAGTTTGAAAGCTTCACCGCCACACCCGGGCGCTCCGTGCTGGTAGCCATGGCAGGCCCCGCGGCCAACTTTGTGCTCGCCGGGGCGGCCTGGCTGGTGATTTCCGCCGGCGGACTGTCCGGCGTGGCGGACACCCTCCTGAACATCTTCTTCTGGGCCAACCTCGTGATCGGCATCTTCAACGTGCTGCCCGGGCTGCCCCTGGACGGCGGCCGCCTGGTGGAATCTGCCGTGTGGAAAGCCACCGGCAGCCACGCCAAGGGCACCGTCGCGGCGGGCTGGGGCGGGCGCATCATCGTTGTTGCCCTGGGGTTTTGGTTCCTTGTCCGTCCGATCCTTCGCGGGGACGTCCCGGACACCAGCATGCTGCTCATCACCATCCTGGTCGGCGGTTTCCTGTGGATGGGTGCGTCAGCGTCGATCCAGCAGGGCCGCCTGCGCTCCAGGCTCCACCTGGTGAGCGCCGCAGCGCTGGCCGAACCCGCCGTCGGCCTTCCGGAAGCGGGGAGCGTCAGCGACGTCCTCCAGGCATCAGCAGGGGGACGGCCCGCCGTCGTGCTGTGCGCTCCGGACGGCCGGCCCAGCAGTGTGGTGGACCCCGCGGCCCTGGCCGCCGTGCCGGCCGCCGTGGCCGGAACCACCCCGGCCGGAGCGGTGGCCTATCCGCTCGGCGCCGGAGCCTACGTGCCCGAATGGTCAAAAGGCCAGGAGCTGCTGCAGTACCTGGCCCAGCTTGAAGGACACGACTACGCGGTGGTTGACCACTATGGGCGGGTCACCGGCCTGCTCCGGCAGTCCACCGTCGTGACCGCCATAACAGGCAAGGCGCCCCGCTAAACACGCCCCCGCCCGGCGGAAACCGGTAGAGTTACGTGCCGGTCGTGAAATCGGCAGCAGGTGCACGGCGCCCTGCCCGGCCGCCAGGGCGCACCCCAACACAGCCTTTACAGGAGCGAGGAACACAGTCATGAGCAGCGAATCTGCCGCCAACGCAACCAGCACGGGCCTTTCCTCCGGCACTGCAGCCGGCACGGCGGGCCAGCCGGTGGGGGCTGCCCGGCGCCGCGGGCCCTTCCGCGAAGGCGAGCGGGTCCAGCTGACGGACGAGCGCGGGCGCATGAACACTATCAGCCTCGAGGCCGGCGGTGCCTTCCACACCCACCGCGGCTTCCTCAACCACGACGACATCATCGGCAAGGTTGACGGGTCCGTTGTTGTCAACAATGTTGGCCAGCAGTACCAGACGCTGCGCCCGCTCCTCTCTGACTTCGTCCTCTCCATGCCCCGCGGCGCAGCCGTCGTCTACCCGAAGGATGCCGCACAGATCGTCACGATGGCCGACATCTTCCCCGGGGCCAGGGTGGTCGAGGCCGGAGTGGGTTCGGGTGCGCTCTCCATTTCGCTGCTGCGCGCGGTGGGGGACCAGGGCTACCTGCACTCCTTCGAACGCCGTGAGGAATTCGCCGCCATTGCCCGCGGCAACGTCGAAACCATCTTCGGCGGCCCGCACCCGGCCTGGCAGATCTCCCTCGGCGACTTCCAGGACGAAGTGGTCCGCACCGAAGAGCCCGGCTCCATCGACCGTGTGGTGCTGGACATGCTGGCTCCGTGGGAATGCCTCGACGCCGTGGCCACCGTCCTGGCGCCCGGCGGCGTGTGGATCAATTACGTTGCCACCGTCACCCAGCTTTCACGCACCGCCGAGGCCATCCGCGCCGACGGCCGCTTCACCGAACCGGACGCCTGGGAATCCCTGGTCCGCGGCTGGCACCTCGAAGGACTCGCCGTGCGCCCCGACCACCGGATGGTGGCGCACACCGGCTTCCTCCTGGTCACGCGGCGGCTGGCCGACGGCGTAACCGGCATCTCCGTCAAGCGGCGCCCCTCCAAGACCGACTTCAACGAGGAGGACGTCAACGCCTGGACGCCCGGTGCCGTGGGCGAACGCCAGGTCTCGGACAAAAAGCTGCGCCGTGCGGCGCGGGACGCCATCGCGGGCACCAATGTGAAAGACGACCCGGAGATCACAAACTAGTCCGTATTTCGGATGTCGTCAGCTTTCCTCGCCGACTTGGGGCTATGGTCTTAATAGAAGCGCAGGAAGGGGCTGATGCATCATGGAGAACAATGACTCCGTGCCTACGCCGGCTGAACAGGCGGGCGCCAACGAACTGTCTGTCGCTGACCGGCAGGTCAATATCCTTCGGGACAAGCTGAGGCATATTGACCGGCAACTGGCAGCCGCCACGCAGAACAACACCAAGCTCGTGGCGATGCTCGAAACGGCCAAGGCCGAAATCCTCCGGCTGAAGAACGCCCTGGACCAGGAGGGACAGCCGCCGTACAGCTTCGGCACCATCCTCCAGCTGAACCCCCGGCGGCAACCTGCCGGCAGCGGCCAGGCGGCCACCGAGGAATCGGTGGACATCTTCAACGCCGGGCGCAAAATGCGGGTTGGCATCAGCCCCCTGGTCAACATCAACCAGCTGGCGGTCGGCCAGGAAGTCCTCCTCAATGAGGCCCTCCTGGTGGTGGCCGGTTTGGGCTACGAACGCGCCGGCGAACTCGTCACGCTCAAGGAGCTTCTGGGTCCGGACCGCGCCCTGGTGCTGGGCCGCGCCGACGAAGAGCGCGTGATCCGGCTCGCCGGGCCGCTGCTGAACGAAAAGCTCCGGGTGGGCGACGCCCTCTCCATCGATTCCCGCACCGGGTATGCCCTGGAAAAGGTGCCCCGGTCCGAGGTCGAGAACCTCGTCCTGGAGGAAGTCCCGGACATCACGTATGAGGACATCGGCGGCCTCGGCCCGCAGATCGAACAGATCCGGGACGCCATCGAACTGCCGTTCCTGCACCCGGACCTGTACCGCGAACACGGCCTCAAGGCGCCCAAGGGCATCCTGCTCTACGGCCCCCCGGGCTGCGGCAAGACCCTCATCGCCAAGGCCGTGGCCAACTCCCTGGCAGCGCGCGCCGCGGAACGCTCGGGCAACATCGACCTCAAGAGCTACTTCCTCAACATCAAGGGCCCTGAACTCCTCGACAAGTACGTCGGCGAAACCGAACGCCACATCCGGCTGATCTTCTCCCGGGCCCGCGAAAAGGCCTCGGACGGCAGCCCCGTCGTGGTTTTCTTCGACGAGATGGATTCGCTGTTCCGCACCCGCGGCACGGGCATCTCCTCCGACGTCGAAACCACCATCGTGCCGCAGCTGCTAAGCGAGATCGACGGCGTGGAGCGGCTGGACAACGTGATTGTCATCGGTGCCTCCAACCGCGAGGACATGATCGACCCCGCCATCCTCCGCCCCGGGCGCCTGGACGTGAAGGTCAAGATCCACCGTCCCGACGCCGAGGCCGCCGCGGACATCTTCAAGAAGTACATCACTCCGGACCTGCCGTTCCACGTGGACGACCTCGAGGAGCACGACGGCGACGTGCAGGAGACGGTGGACGCCATGATCCAGCGGACGGTGGAGGCCATGTACTCCACCGAGAAGTCCAACGAGTACCTCGAAGTCACCTACGCCAACGGCGACACCGAAATGCTGTACTTCAAGGACTTCAACTCCGGTGCCGTCGTCCAGAACGTCGTGGACCGGGCCAAGAAGTACGCCATCAAGGACCTCCTGACCACCCAGCAGAAGGGCCTGCGGATCGACCACCTGCTCCGCGCCGTCGTCGATGAGTTCCGCGAGCACGAGGACATGCCCAACACCACCAACCCGGACGACTGGGCACGCATCTCCGGCAAGAAGGGTGAGCGCATCACGTACATCCGCACCATCGTCCAGGGCAAGGCCGGCCAGGAGCCCGGCAAATCCATCGAGACCATGCCCAGCACGGGCCAGTACCTGTGACGGCCGCCTCCGACTCAGTGCTGGGAGGGGGCCTGCCGGCCGGCGGCGCCATGCGGGTCATGGGGTCCGAAACCGAATACGGGATTCACGCGCCGGCCGCACCGGGCGCCAACGCCACCATGATGTCCGCCCGGGTGGTCCAGGCCTACGCCCAGGTCACCCGGCTCCGGGCTGCCGGCGGCGCGGAAACCCGCTGGGACTACACGGACGAGGAGCCGCTGCATGACGCCCGCGGCTGGACACTCGAACGCGGCCAGGCCCACCCGAGCCAGCTGACGGACCAGCCGCCCGTGCTGGACGCCGAAGCCGTGGCGCTTGCCTACGGCCGCGACGAACTCGAGCTGGACGGCGAGGACGAGTCAGGCTCGCTGCTGATGAACATGGTCCTCGGCAACGGGGCACGGCTCTACGTGGACCACGCCCACCCGGAGTACTCCAGCCCGGAGGTCACCAACCCGGCGGCGGCAGTGGCGTGGGACGCCGCGGGGGACCTCGTGGGCCTGGCGGCGGTCCGCAGGCTGGCCGGCGATACGGAACTGCCCGCCGTCAACCTCTATAAAAACAACACGGACAACAAGTCGGTGTCCTACGGGTCGCACGAGAACTACCTCATGCCGCGGTCCGTGCCGTTCGGCGACATTGTCCGCGGGCTGACGCCGTTCTTCGTGTCCCGGCAGGTCATCTGCGGCTCCGGGCGCGTGGGCCTGGGCCAGGACAGTTCCCGGCCCGGTTACCAGATCAGCCAGCGGGCGGACTTCTTCGAGGCGGAGGTGGGACTCGAGACCACCATCCGGCGTCCCATCATCAACACCCGCGACGAGCCCCATGCAACGGCGGACAAGTACCGGCGCCTGCACGTCATCATCGGCGACGCCAACCTGAGCCAGGTGTCCAACTACCTGAAATTCGGCACCACCGCCATGGTGCTGAGCCTCATTGAGGCCGGACTGGCGCCGCGGATCGAGGTCCACGAACCGGTGGCCGCGCTGCAGGCCATCAGCCACGACACCTCGCTCACCACCAAGGTGCGGCTGCTGGACGGGCGCCGGGTGACTGCCCTGGACCTGCAGTGGATGTACCACGAGGCCGCCGCCAAGCTCGCCCAGGACACCGGAGTGGGGGACGCCGTCGACGGCGACGGCCACACACATGCTGTGCTGGAGCGGTGGGCCGCCACCCTGACCCAGCTGGACAGTGACCGGACAGCCGCCGCCACGTCCGTGGAGTGGCTGGCCAAGCTGTCCATCCTGGAAGGCTACCGCCAGCGCGACGGTCTCCAGTGGGATGACGCCCGGCTGGGCCTGGTCGATCTGCAGTGGGCCGACCTCCGGCCCGAAAAGGGGCTCTACTACCGGCTGCTGTCCCGGAACCGGATGCAGCGGATCGTCGACGACGCCGACATCGCCGCGGCGGTGACCGAACCGCCGTCGGACACCCGGGCCTACTTCCGCGGACGCTGCGTCAGCAGCTTCAGCAAGGACGTGGTGGGGGCCAGCTGGGACTCGGTCATTTTCGATGTTCCGGGCTACGGCAGGCTGCAGCGGGTGCCCACCCGGGAGCCGCTGCGCGGCACGCAGGCGCTGACGGGAGGGCTGTTTGCCAGGCACCGCGAGGCTGGTCCGTTCCTTGCGGAACTCCTCGGATCGGCGCCGGCTCCGCCACCGGCATAATGCACACCGCAAAGCCCTTTTGCGTGGCAATATGGGCTTACAGGATGTCCCTTCGCTACGGGGGACTGGATGAAGGAGAAGGACATGGCAGGCCAGGAGCAGCAGCAGCCGCAGCCACGCGACACCGAGGTCGAGGAAGAGGTCCCCGCACCCCCGGCGCCCGCGGAAGGACAGGCATCTGCGTCGACGCAGGGTGTTGACGATCTCCTCGACGAGATCGACGGCGTCCTGGAGTCCAACGCAGAGGAATTCGTCAGGGCATTCGTGCAAAAGGGCGGCCAGTAGACCGGCAGGGACACCACCCCGCACCGGGCACGGGAACCAGAGGTACCGGACAGCCGCCGAATCATCACGTTGAAGGAGTGCACCAGTGCAGGAGACAACAGCCAACAAGGTAGCCGCCCACGCGACATCGTCGTTCACTGAGCATCTCCAACGCGACCGTCCGGATTTGCTTCCCCAATACGCACCACTCGCTACGGGCACGGCCTCCGGCCAGGCGCCTGCCGTGCCCCACGCCACCACCATCGTGGCCCTGACCTACGCCGGCGGCATCGTCATGGCGGGCGACCGCCGGGCCACGATGGGCAACATCATCGCCAGCCGGCACATCGAAAAAGTCTTTCCCGCGGACCAGCACTCTGTTGTCGGCATCGCCGGCACGGCCGGCATCGCGATCGATCTGACCCGCCTGTTCCAGGTGGAGCTGGAGCACTATGAAAAAATTGAAGGAACCTCGCTGAGCCTGGAGGGCAAGGCCAACCGGCTCGGCGCCATGATCCGCGGCAACCTGCCCATGGCACTGCAGGGCCTCGCGGTCGTCCCGCTGTTCGCCGGGTTTGATACCGCCGCCGGGGCCGGCCGGCTCTTCTCCTACGACGTGACCGGCGGCCGGTACGAGGAACAGGAACACCACGCCGTCGGCTCCGGATCGATGTTCGCCCGCGGCGCGCTGAAGAAACTTTGGCGGCCCAACCTGCCGGAGGACGAAGCGGTCGCCGTGGCAGTGGAGTCGCTCTACGACGCAGCCGACGACGACTCCGCCACCGGCGGGCCCGATCCCGTGCGGCAGCTGTGGCCTGTGGTGTACGCCGTCAACCGGGCGGGTGCCCGCCGGGTCGCCGAACGTGAACTGGCGGCAACGGCCGGAAACATCATCGAGTCCAGGGCTGCTGCCCGGCGGGAGGCCTGATATGACACAGCAGTTTTATGTCTCCCCCGAGCAGCTGATGAAGGACCGTGCGGACTTCGCACGGAAAGGCATCGCCCGCGGCCGCTCGGTGATCGTGATCAGCTGCGAGGACGGGATCGCGCTGGTGGCGGAGAACCCGTCACCCTCGCTGCACAAGATCGGTGAGATCTACGACAAAATCGCCTTCGCCGCCGTCGGGAAGTACAACGAGTTTGAGAGCCTCCGCCAGGCCGGAGTCCGCTACGCCGACGTACGCGGCTATTCCTACGACCGTGAGGACGTCACGGCCAGGGGACTGGCCAGCGTTTATGCGCAGAGCCTGGGTGCCGTCTTCACCGCCGAGCAGAAGCCGTTTGAGGTGGAACTCGTCGTCGCTGAGGTGGGTGCGAGCCAGGATCTCGACCACCTCTACCGCCTCACCTTCGACGGCTCGATCGCGGACGAGCACAACTTCATCGTGATGGGCGGCCAGGCGGACAAGGTGTCCGGGGCGATCGAGGGCGGCTGGCAGCGCGATCTTTCGTTCGCGGCCGCGATCCGGCTCGCGGTCAGGGGACTGGCGACAGACAACGAGTCACCGGACCTGCCGGCGAAGGCCTTGGAAGTGGCGCTGCTTGATCGCAGTTCGGAAAGCAACAGGGGGACGCGGAGGGCTTTCCGCAGGTTGTCCAACCAGGACGTTGTGGAACTGCTGGCTGAGGAGAGCTGACATGGACAAGAGGATCTTCGGCATTGAAACCGAATTCGGGATTTCCTATTCGAGCCCGGACTCCCGGCCCCTCGCACCGGAGGAAGTGGCCCGCTACCTCTTCCGCAAGGTGGTCAGCTGGGGCCGGTCCTCGAACGTGTTCCTCACCAATGGGTCCCGGCTGTATCTCGATGTCGGCTCACACCCTGAATACGCCACCGCGGAGTGCGACGACCTCGCCCAGCTGATCGCCCACGACCGGGCGGGCGAGCTCATCCTGGACGACCTCGTGGACGAGGCCCAGTCCAGGCTCGCGGCCGAGGGCTTCAACGGCACCGTCTACCTGTTCAAGAACAACACCGACTCCGCCGGCAACTCCTACGGCAGCCACGAGAACTACCTCATTCCGCGGCGCGGCGAGTTCACCCGGCTGGCCGAGATCCTGATCCCGTTCCTCGTCACGCGCCAGCTCATTGCCGGTGCGGGCAAGATCCTGAAGACGCCGCACGGAGCCACCTACGCCTTTTCACAACGGGCGGACCACATCTGGGAGGGCGTGTCCTCGGCCACCACCCGGTCCCGGCCAATCATCAACACCCGCGACGAGCCGCATGCCGACGCCGAGTTCTACCGCCGCCTGCACGTGATCGTCGGGGACTCGAACATGTCCGAGACCACTGCGCTGCTCAAGGTGGGCACCGTGGACCTCATCCTGCGGATGATCGAGGCCGGGGTGATCATGCGGGACATGCGGATGGAAAACCCCATCCGCAGCATCCGGGAGATCTCCCACGACCTGAGCGGCCGCGCCCTGGTCCGGCTCGCCAACGGCCGCCAGCTCACCGCGCTGGAGATCCAGCAGGAGTACCTGAGCAAGGTCACGGCGTTCGTGGAGGAAAACGGCGCACACAACCAGCATGTCCCGCTGATCCTGGACCTGTGGGGGCGGACGCTGCGCGCCATCGAGAGCGGTGACTCCAGCAACATCGACACCGAAATCGACTGGGCGATCAAGAAGAAGCTCATGGACAGCTACCGCAGGCGCCACGGCCTGGGGCTGGACGCTCCGCGGATCGCGCAGCTGGACCTCACGTACCACGACATCTCCCGTTCCCGCGGCCTGTACTACCTGCTCCAGTCCCGCGGCGCCGTCCGCCGGGTCACCGAGGAGACCGCCATCAAGGACGCCGTGGATGCCCCGCCGCAGACCACCCGGGCCAAGCTGCGCGGCGACTTCGTCCGCAAGGCGCAGGAACTGGGCCGGGACTACACCGTGGACTGGGTCCACCTGAAGCTCAACGACCGTGCGCACCAGACCATCCTGTGCAAGGACCCGTTCCGCAACGTGGACGAGCGGGTGGATGCTCTTCTGGACTCTATGGGCTGATACCCAGCTTTCCGCGTTACTCTGGAAGAGGCCGTTCTGCGGTCCTGACTGCCGTGCCGTGTGCAGCACCTCCACCGGCAGGGCATCCATTTTGCCCCGACGAAAGTTCTTACGTGCGCCGACTACTAGCAATCCTTCTTCCCGCGCTGCTTCTCCTGACCGCCTGCGGCGGCCAGGAGCCTGCGGCCCCGGAACCGACCAGCCAGTCCGCGGGTGAGACCGCCAAGTTCGACTCGCTCAAGCTGACGGACAAGGGGGACAAGAAAGCCCCGGGCGTCGAGTTCACCAAGCCCCTCGATGTCACCCAGCCAACCGTCAAGGTCGTCACCGAAGGCACCGGCGACCGCGTCAAGGCGAACCAGGTGGCCGAGATCTCCGTCCTGGCCCTCAACGGCAAGGACGGCTCCACGCTCGACGACAGCTTCCCCCGGGATCCCGAGGGCCTCGAACTCAACGACGAACTCAAATCCGGCAACGCCCTCATCTACAACGCCTTTGTTGGCGCCAAGGTGGGTTCCCAGCTCGCCCTCGCCGTCCCGGGCAAGGCAGCGGCAGAAGGCCAGGCGGCCCAGCCCACCCAGCTCCTGATCATCAAGGTGATCTCAGCCAAGGACGCACCGAAGGTCCTGGAGAAGCCGGAAGGTGATCCTGTGACGCCGCCGGCCGGACTGCCGACCGTCACTGAGAAGGACGGCGTCCCGGAGATCTCCGTCAAGGGCGTCGCGGCGCCGAAGAAGCTCATCGCCCAGGACCTGATCAAGGGCAAGGGCGCCGTCGTCAAGGCCACGAACACCCTGACCGTCAACTACGTCGGTGTTGCCCTGGCCACGGGGAAGAAGTTCGACTCCAGCTTCGACAGCAAGAAGCCGGCATCGTTCGCCCTGAACCAGGTCATCAAGGGCTGGACCCAGGGCCTGACCGGCAAGACGGTCGGCTCGCGCGTCCTGCTGGTCATCCCCAAGGACCTCGCCTACGGCGAAGCCGGCCAGGGTGACGCGAAGGGCGACCTCGTGTTCGTCGTCGACATCCTGGGTGCCAAGTAGAGCTACCCAAGTTTCCACAAACAGAAGGAGCAACCATGTCATTTGGACAGCGCAACCTCGACCGTGAAAAGCCGGAGATCGATTTCCCTGAGGGCCCGGTCCCCACGGAACTCGTCATCACCGACATCATCGAAGGCGACGGACCCGAAGCCAAGGCCGGCGACACTGTGTCCACGCACTACGTCGGCGTGGCCTGGTCCACCGGCGAAGAGTTCGACGCGTCCTGGGGCCGCGGCGCACCGCTGGACTTCCGGGTCGGCGTCGGCCAGGTCATCCAGGGCTGGGACCAGGGCCTGCTCGGCATGAAGGTCGGCGGACGCCGCCGCCTCGAGATCCCCTCGGAGCTCGCCTACGGCTCGCGCGGCGCCGGCGGAGCCATCGGCCCGAACGAGGCACTGATCTTCGTCGTGGACCTGGTGGCCGTCCGCTAACCCCACCGGCTCCCCGCCCTCGCACGCTCGGGCCGGGACCCTCGCCGGCGTGGGCCCACCCGCCGTACAGCGAAAGCGCGGTAACAATCGGAAGGATTTTCCGGATTGTTGCCGCGCTTTCGCATTTTTGCCGGAACGGTTTTAGTAACGTAACGAAGGTGTCCGCCCAACGTACTGAACGCCTGCTGAACCTCCTGATCGCCCTGCTGAACTCGCGGTACGGGCTGCGGCGCAGTGAGCTGCGGGAGAAGATCTATGCCGGTGGCGCGGCCAGTGACGCCGCTTTCGGCCGCATGTTTGAACGCGACAAGAACGACCTTCGCGACTTCGGCTTCGACGTCGAGACAGTCACTGACCTGGGCTGGAGCTCTGACGATCCCGGCACCACCCGGTACCGGATCGGCAAGGAGTCCAACCGCCTGCCGGAGGTCGAGCTGAGCCCGGACGAATGGACCGTCCTGCTGCTGGCTTCCCAACTCTGGGAGCAGGCGGCCCTGGGAACAGCGGCGGGCAATGCCCTCCGCAAGCTCCAGGCGGCAGGCGGCCTGGCCGACGTCGAACTTCCCGCCGGAGTGCAGCCCCGCATCAAACCCGCCGGACAGGCGTTCGAGGACCTCGTGGCCGCCATGCACGCCCAGCACGCCGTCCGCTTCCGCTATCTGGCCGGCAGCACGGGCAGGGAAGAGGAGCGCGTCGTCGAACCGTGGGGACTGGGCAGCCGGTTCGGCCAGTGGTACCTCGTGGGCTTTGACCGGGGGCGCGGCGCCAAGCGCTTCTTCCGGTTGTCGCGCTTCACCTCCGCCGTGACGATTCTTGAGCGGGAGGCCTTCACTCCGCCCGCGGGCTTCAACGCCCGTGCGGAACTGAACAGCCTGCCGGAACTTCCCGTCAGCACCGCCGTCGTGGACGTCCGCAACGGCAAGCTGCTGGGCCTGCGGAAACGCGCCACCGCCGACGGTCAGCCGCCCCTGGACGCTCACGCCAACGGGGCGCCCGACGCCGGCTGGGACCGGCTGACGGTTCCCTACCGTGATGCTGAGGTGCTGGGCGAGGAGCTGGCGTCCTACGGCCCGCACGCCAAGGTGGTGGCCCCCGCGGAGCTGTCCGCTGCGGTGCAGCGGCGCCTCGCGAATGCCGCAGCCTTCCTCGCCGCCCCGGTGCCGGACTACTCCTTCGCCCACGCCGGGGCCGGAAAGCGGACCCGCAAGCGCACTTCGGAGGACCAGCTCAAGCGGATGCTGCAGCTGGTCCCGTTCCTGGTCCGCAACCAGGGCCTGCCCATCGAGGAGGTCGCCGACCGGTTCGGGGTGACCCGCCAGGAGCTGGAAAACGACCTGCTGATCCTCATCTGCTCCGGCCTGCCGCAGGGGTACCCGGACGAGCTGCTGGACATCCAATGGGAGGAAGGCCACGTTTTCATCAGCCAGTCCATGGAGCTGAACCGGCCGGTCCGCTTCACCGTGGACGAGGCCTGTGCGCTGCTCACCGGACTCGAGACCCTCAACGGCCTGCCGGAACTGGCCGAGGGCAGTGCCCTGGAATCAGTGACGCTCAAGCTGATGGCGGCCGCAGGGGAGGAGGGGCTCCGTGCGGCAGCCCTGTCCGGGCCCGAGGTGGGACCCAGCAACTCAGCCAACCTGGAGATCATCCGCGACGCGATTGAGTCGGGCTCACAGCTGCACCTCGTTTACCTTTCCGAGCAGAAGGACACCCTGTCGGAGCGGGACGTGGACCCGCTCCGGCTCTACTCCCTGGACAACACCTGGTATTTCGAGGCCTACTGCCATTCGGCTGCCGGACTCCGGAATTTCCGGCTGGACCGGATTGAGGACCTCGCACCAAACGGGAAGCCTGCCTCGTCCGGGATAAAGCCCGACGGCGGGTTCCCGGCCAAGCTGTTCACCCCCAACGACGACGACACCCTGGTCACCCTGCACCTCACCGCCCGCGGCACCGGGCTCGCGGACGACTACTACGCAGAGCGGACGGCGCCCCTTCCGGACGGCGGGCTGGTGGCAGAGATCCGGTTCGGCAACACCTCCTGGCTGCCCATGTTCGTGGCCCAGCACGGCGGAACGGCACGGATCCTGGAACCCGAGGTCTTTGCGCAGGCCTCCCGGGACTGGATCGACGCGGCCCTGGCGCTGTACAGGAGCTAACCAGTACAACGGCTAGCCTGTACAACGGCTACCCTCGGCGACAGCTAGACTACTCAGCATGCCTTGGTGGTCCTGGATCCTTATTTGGGTGGCACTTGTGTCGCTGTCGCTGCTGTTCTTCGTCGTCATGGGCGTACGCCTGTTCCGTCAGTTCATGGCAACTGTCAAGGAGCTCGGCGAAGCGGGGGAAAAACTCACGCGTCTTCCCGTTCCCGCGGCAGTGCCGGCGGGTGTCCACGCGGCAGCTGATCCGGAGCTCCCGGGAATTGCGCCGGGCATGGCTCCTTTTGCCTCGCCGCACCAGATGCGCCATGATTACCACGCAGCCAAAGAGGCCCGCAGGGAGGCCCGTCGCCAGCACCGTATCCGCCGGAAAGCCGAGCGGGGCCAGCCCCAGTCGCTGCGCGACATCGAATTCAGATAAACGTACGATGTATGTAAACGAAAGGAACACCCACCATGAGGCTTGAAGGCTGGCATCTCATCATCATCATCGTCCTGGCTTTGGTGCTCTTCGCTGCACCGAAGCTTCCCGGCATGGCCCGGAGCCTCGGCCAGTCGATGCGCATTTTCAAGTCGGAAGTCCGCGAAATGAAGAAGGACGGCACTGCCGAAGCCAAGGACGGCTCGGATCCGGTTGAAGGCACGGTCGTCAACCACCCGCGTTCCTCCGCCACGGATAACCGTCCCGCAGACGGCAACGACGTTCCGCCCCCCAACCGCGCCTAAGAGTACGTGGCACTAACCATGAGTCGTCGCTCCAATCCTGAGGGACGGATGGCTCTGCTTGACCATCTGCGCGAACTCAGGAACAGGCTGTTCAAGTCCGCCATTGCCGTAGTGCTTGCCACCGTTGCAGGTTTCCTGGTCTACCAGCCCATGCTTGCGGCCCTGATCAAGCCGATCAAGGACCTCAACGAAAGCGAGGGCCGGCAGGCGTCGCTCAACTTTGACGGTGTGGCCAGTTCCTTCGACCTCATGATCCAGGTGTCGGTCTTCCTGGGCGTCATCCTGGCCAGCCCTGTGTGGCTGTACCAGCTGTGGGCGTTCATCGTGCCAGGCCTGCACAAGAAGGAACGCCGACTGGCGCTGTCCTTCGTGGCGGCCGCGGTGCCGCTCTTCGTTGGCGGCGTCACCATGGCGTGGCTGGTCCTGCCCAATGCCGTCCGCGTGCTCACCGACTTCACCCCTTCCGGGGGTTCCAACTTCATCAGCGCGCAGGTCTACCTGTCCTTCGTGCTGCGGCTGCTGCTTGCCTTCGGCATTGCCTTCCTGCTGCCGGTTGTCCTCGTCGGGCTGAACCTCGCGGGCCTCCTCCGCGGGGAGCAGCTCATCAAGAGCTGGCGCATCACCGTGTTCCTCGTCTGCCTCTTCGCGGCCATGGCTGCCCCCGGCGGCGACGCGATGAGCATGTTCTACCTTGCCGGCCCCATGCTCCTGCTGTTCTTCCTGGCCATCGGCCTGTGTGTCCTCAATGACCGCCGCCGCGCCCGCCGGGCAGAAAAGCGCGTTGCTGAGACCGAGGCCACAGCCGATATCGCGACGCCGAGCAGTGAGCTGAAGAATCTCTAGCCGCCCGACGCTAGGCTTGAGGCATGTCCACCACCACCCCGTCGCCCTCCGAACGGTACAGAGCCAGCGCCGAACGGGCCGCGGAAGCCAAAACCCACCTGGGCGCGTTCGCCCGCACACTGAGCTTTGAACTGGACGACTTCCAACGGCAGGCGTGCAAGTCACTCCAGGAGGGCCGCGGGGTCCTGGTCGCCGCTCCCACCGGAGCCGGCAAGACCATCGTGGGCGAGTTCGCCGTCTACCTTGCGCTCCAGCGCGGACTGAAGGCCTTCTACACCACGCCCATCAAAGCGCTCAGCAACCAGAAATTCACCGAACTGACGGAGAAATACGGCGAGGCGAACGTCGGACTGCTGACCGGCGACACCAGCATCAACGGCGACGCACCCGTGGTGGTCATGACCACCGAGGTACTCCGGAACATGCTGTACGCCGACTCCGACACCCTCTTCGACCTGGGCTTTGTGGTCATGGACGAGGTCCACTACCTGGCCGACCGCTTCCGCGGGGCAGTCTGGGAGGAAGTCATCATCCACCTGCCCAGCGAGGTGCAGGTCGCTTCCCTGAGCGCCACCGTCTCCAACGCAGAGGAGTTCGGCGCCTGGCTGGACACCGTCCGCGGGGACACCGACGTCATCGTCTCCGAACACCGGCCTGTTCCGCTCTGGCAGCACGTCATGGTGGGCCGGGACATCGTGGATCTTTTCGCGGGCGAGACCACCTTCGATGAAATCGCCCCGGCCGGCAACCCGGCCGCGGCTGCCGCCCTGCCTTCGGCGCCTTCGGCCAACGACGCCGGCCAGCGCGGCTTCGAGGTCAACCCGGAACTGCTGACCCTTTCCAGGGCCGAGAGCCAGCTCAACTTCCAGGGCCGGTTCGGCCACGGCGGCCGCAGCCAGCGGCGGCAGCAGCGCCAGCGCTATGGCGACCGGCCCCAGCAGGAGACCCGGACCGCGGTGCGGCGGGCCAGCCGGCCACAGGTCATTGCCAGCCTGGACCGGCAGGACCTGCTGCCGGCGATCACCTTCATCTTCTCGCGGGCCGGCTGTGACGCCGCCGTCGCGCAGTGCGTGGCTTCCGGGCTGTGGCTCACCACAGAACGGGAGCAGCGGATCATCGCCCAGCGCGTGGACGAGGCCGGCCAGGACATTCCGTCCGACGACCTTGAAGTGCTGGGCTTCTGGACCTGGCGCGACGGCCTCCTGCGCGGGATCGCAGCCCATCACGCGGGCATGCTTCCCACCTTCAAGGAAGTAGTCGAAAAGCTTTTTGCCGACGGCCTGGTCAAGGCGGTCTTCGCCACCGAAACCCTGGCCCTCGGCGTCAACATGCCCGCCCGCTCGGTGGTGCTGGAGAAACTGGACAAGTTCAACGGCGAATCCCACGTGGACATCACGGCAGGGGAGTACACCCAGCTCACCGGCAGGGCAGGCCGGCGCGGCATCGACGTCGAAGGCCATGCCGTGGTCCTGTGGCAGCCGGGCACCGATCCGGCCGCGGTGGCCGGCCTTGCCTCCCGGCGGACGTATCCGCTCAATTCCAGCTTCCAGCCCACGTACAACATGAGCATCAACCTGCTCGCCCAGTTCGGCCGGCCGCGCGCCCGGGAGATCCTGGAGTCCTCCTTCGCCCAGTTCCAGGCTGACCGCTCGGTGGTTGGCTTGGCGCGGCAGGTCCGCAGCCGCGAGGAATCCCTGGCAGGCTATGCCAAGTCCATGACATGCCGTCTGGGCGACTTCACCGAATACGCGCGGCTGCGGCGGGAACTGTCCGACGCCGAGAACTTCAGTTCGCGGAGCAAGTCCAGGGCGCGCAAATCGCTCAACGAGGACTCCCTGAGCCGGCTCCTGCCGGGCGACGTTGTGGACGTCCCGGCCGGCAGGGCTCCCGGTTTCGCCGTGGTCCTCAGCTCCGACCACAGCTCCCGTGAGCCGCGGCCAGCGGTGCTGACGCTGGAAAGCCAGCTGCGCCGCATCGGAGTCGACGACCTCGAGGGCCCCATCGCGCCGCTGACCCGGATCCGGATCCCCAAATCCTTCAACGCCAAAGTTCCCAAGTCGCGACGGGACCTGGCGTCGTCGGTCCGGAACGCCCTGCGGGAGAACCGGCCGCCGGCGAGGGGAAGCAGCCGCAACAACGACTTCGGGCTCGGCTCCGCCCTGCAAAACCAGGAAAAGAAGATCGCCGACCTGCGGCGCGCCCTGCGTGCCCACCCCTGCCACGGCTGCAGCGAACGCGAGGACCACGCCCGCTGGTCTGAACGCTGGTGGAAGCTGCGCAAGGAAACCGACGGCCTGGTCCGCCAGATCCAGGGCCGCACGAATACCATCGCCAAGACGTTCGACCGCGTGTGCGACGTCCTGTCCGCGTACGGCTACCTCGAAGCCGCCGAGGACGGGCAGCACCGCATCAGCACCGACGGGCAGCGGCTGCGCCGGATCTACGGCGAAAAGGACCTGCTGATTTCACAGGCCCTGCGGCAGGGCGCGTTCGATGACCTCGACGCCGTGGAGGTGGCTGCGTTCGCCAGCGTGCTGGTGTACCAGGCAAAGCGTGAGGACCGCGGGCTGCGGCCCCGCATGCCCAGCGTCTCGCTCGAAACAGCCGTGGACATCGTGGTGCGCGAGTGGTCTGCGCTGGAGGACGTGGAGGAGCAGAACAAGCTCCCGCTCACGGGTGAACCGGAGCTGGGACTGATCTGGCCCATGTACAAATGGGCCCGCGGCCGGCACCTGCAGGAAGTGCTCAACGGCACGGACCTGGCCGCCGGCGACTTCGTCAGATGGACCAAGCAGGTGATCGACCTGCTCGACCAGCTGGCCAAGATCCCCGGGCTGGACCCCCGCCTGGCCCGGCTCTGTGCCGAAGCCATCAAGCTGATCCGGCGGGGCGTCGTCGCCTATTCCACGGTGGGTTGAACCCCCACGCACTGAGGCCCGGCACCACAGGCCGCATATGCCCAAACACCCGTACTGAACACACCAAGGAGCGCCTCCATGGCCGATGCCCCTGTCCGTCCGCAGGCAGGAAACGGACCGTCAAAGGTCACGCTGTACCGCAACGGTTCCGTCTACACGGCGGCTGATCCCTTCGCCACCGCCATGCTCGTGGACGGCGGCACTATCGCGTGGGTGGGATCGGAGCAGGCGGCCACCTCGATCGCCGACAGCTCCATGGACATCATCGATCTGCGCGGCGCCCTGGTGGCCCCGGGGTTTGTCGATTCCCATGCCCACCTGACGGAAACCGGCATTGCGCTGGACTCGCTGCAGCTGGGCGGCGTGCGCTCGGCCCGCGAGCTGCTGGACGCCGTCGCCGCGTCCGGCGGGAACGGCGCAGTGCTGGGGCATGGCTGGGATGAGTCGCGCTGGGATGATCCCACGCTTCCGGACGCCCGGGAACTGGAACGGGCAGCCGCGGGCCGTCCGGTCTATCTTTCCCGGGTGGACGTGCATTCCGCCCTCGTCTCGCCGTCGCTTGCGGCCAGTGCCGGGCTGGCGGACCTGGACGGCTACGCGCCGGGCGGCCACGTCACGCGCCAGGCGCACAGCGCCGCCCGGCAGGCCACCCGGCGGCTGCCGGCCGCTGCGCTGCAGGGATACCAGCGCCGCGCGCTGGGCGAGGCTGCAGCCAACGGGTACGTGGCCCTGGCCGAGATGGGTGCACCGAAGATCAGCAGCATCGACGACCTGCGGCTGGCCGCAGGGTGGAATGACGCGGCAGGCTCCGCGGCGGTCCCGGAAGTGTTGCCGTACTGGGGCCAGCTGACAACGACGCCCGCCGACGCCGAGGCGCTGCTGGCCGAGCTCGGCGTCCGCGTCCGCGGATTCGCCGGTGACCTGAACATTGACGGATCGATCGGTTCCCGCACCGCGTCCCTCCGGGAGCCCTACGCCGATGCCCCCGGCGAGTCCGGCACCAGCTACCTGTCGGTGTCCGAGGCTGCCGCACACCTGGCGGCGTGCTCGGTGCTGGGTATCCAGGGCGGATTCCATGTCATCGGCGACGCCGGCCTGGACGCGGCCCTGCAGGCCCTCGAGGAGGCAGCGGCGGAGGTGGGGGAGCAGCGCGTCCGGGCTGCGGGCCACCGCTTCGAGCACGTCGAAATGGCCGACGCCGACGCCATCGCCCGGCTGGCAAAGTACTCCGTGACGGTCAGCGCCCAGCCTGCCTTCGATGCCGCATGGGGCGGGGCGGGACGGCTGTATGAGCAGCGCCTCGGATCCCGCAGCAGGGGCATGAACCCGTTCGCCTCCTTCTATTCAGCGGGGGTCCCCATCTGCTTCGGCAGCGATACCCCGGTGACGCCGCTCCGCCCCTGGTCGAGCGTGCGGGCCTGCCTTGAGCACCACGACGCCGGCCAGCGGATCTCTGCCCGCGCCGCCTTCCTCGGCCACACGCGCGCCGGGTGGCGCGCCGCCCGCTACGAGAACCCGATGGCCGGCCAGCTGGTGCCCGGCGCCCCCGCAACATTCGCCGTCTGGGAGGTGGATGAGCTCATGGTGCAGGTGGCCGACAACCGGGTCCAGTCCTGGAGCACGGATCCCCGCGCCCGTACCCCGCTGCTGCCCGCGCTGGACACGGGCACGGATCCGCGGTGCCTGCAGACTGTGCGGAACGGGCAGGAGCTGTTCTCCGCCGAAGCCCTCCGCGGGTAACGTTCAACCGGCTTAATCCTGCGAAACATGGCGCCTCAGGCCCGCCACAATGAGCATGCGGGAACCGCGCAAACACAGTCCTGACCTGCGGCGATACATGAATAAGCAGGTCAGGGGGCTGTTGACAGCCCCCACCCAGTCCGTAGCATTGAGCTTCCGGGGCGGGTCCACAGCGCAGCAGAAAACAGTTCCTTCATCCGCCCAACGCGGCATCAGCAACTGGCCCGTAGCGCATGGACCCGCCCGTGGCGAAGCCGGATCCCCGGTGCGGACAGATGGGCCCGGCGTGGCCCGTATAATGGGGAGTTGCGCTTTGCGAGTCGGCGTTCCCGTCCGGCTCCACGCGCGCTGACCGCTCCCATCCAGGAAAGGCCTCCCTGTGCGTGTCCTCACCATCATCCCCACCTACAACGAGCTGGAGTCGCTCCCCAAGACGCTGGGACGGCTCCGCGCCGCGGTGCCGGCTTCCGACGTCCTCGTTGTGGACGACAACAGCCCGGACGGTACCGGACAGCTGGCGGACAGCATCGCTGCCGGGGACAACCAGGTCCACGTCCTGCACCGCAAGGGCAAAGAGGGGCTGGGCGCCGCCTACATCGCGGGTTTCAAGTGGGGACTCGACGCCGGATACGACGTCCTGGTCGAGATGGACGCCGACGGATCGCACCAGCCCGAGCAGCTGCCTTCGCTGCTGGAGGCCGTGGACCAGGGCGCAGACCTTGCCATGGGCTCCCGCTGGGTCAAGGGCGGCAGCGTGGTGAACTGGCCGCTGTACCGCCAGGCTATTTCCCGGACCGGCAGCACGTACGCGCGCATCATGCTTGGCCTCAAGATCAAGGACGTCACCGGCGGCTACCGGGCGTTCCGCCGCACCACGCTGGAGAAGCTCAACCTGGACCAGGTCGACTCCGTGGGTTACGGCTTCCAGGTGGACCTCGCGTGGCGCGTTGCCAAGATGGGACTGAACATCGTGGAGCGGCCCATCACCTTCGTGGAGCGTGAACTGGGCGCTTCGAAGATGAGCGGCAACATCGTGGTTGAAGCGATGATCAACG
The DNA here is from genome assembly GCF_042668165.1 of Arthrobacter sp. NPDC057388. Classification (NCBI taxonomy): domain Bacteria; kingdom Bacillati; phylum Actinomycetota; class Actinomycetes; order Micrococcales; family Micrococcaceae; genus Arthrobacter; species Arthrobacter sp. NPDC057388. The sequence continues at coordinate 131 of NZ_JBHVBL010000026.1, read as the reverse complement.
TGACCAAGTGGGGCCTGGCCGCCCGCTGGAAGAAGCTGACGGGCAAGACCCCGCGCGGCTAGCGGGCACGTGAGCCGGCAAATACCGATACACAAAAGGCCGGATCCGCTGCAACCGCGAGGTGCAGCGGC
>NZ_JBHVBL010000025.1:0-66889 GCF_042668165.1 Arthrobacter sp. NPDC057388 | reverse complement strand
GTGAGCCTGCGCCCGGCCCCGGACTGCATGACCTACCTCACCGCGCTGCTGCCCGCCCACGAAGGCGTCGCCGCCTACACAGCCCTCACCCGGCAAGCCGACACCCTCCGCTCCGCCGGAGACCCGCGCTCCAAAAACCAGGCCATGGCCGACACGCTCGTCGAATCCATCACCGGCACCCCCGGCGGGATCAGCGGCATCAACATCAACCTCGTCATGACCGACCGCACCCTCCTCCAAGCCGACTCCGAACCAGCCCGCCTCACCGGCTACGGCACCGTCCCCGCAGCATGGGCCCGCAAACTCCTCCACCCGAAACGCTCACAGGAACAACGAGGACGAGGACGTGCACGGGGGCAGGGCCGCCCGGAGGACTCAGGTCAGCAGGGTCCCCGCCAAATCACCGCCGGCGGGCCAGGCACCGACAGCGCTCAGCGCTCGGGCACGTCCGGGACAAACTCACCGGAACCAAGCACCGGCCAGACAGACGCACCTGCCGAACTGAAGGTCTGGCTCCGCCGCCTCTACACCGCCCCCAACACCGGCGACCTCGTTGCGATGGACTCCAAACGAAGGCTCTTCCCGCCACCGCTGCGCCGCTTTATCCAAGTCCGCGACGACACCTGCCGCACCCCCTACTGCGACGCACCCATCCGCCACCACGACCACATCGTTCCGTGGCACGACCACGGTCCGACATCCCTCGAAAACGGCGCCGGCCTCTGCGAAGCCTGCAACCACACCAAAGAACTCCCCGGCTGGCAGTCCCAACCCAGACCAGGACCAAGACACACCATCGAAATCACCACCCCCACCGGCCACACCTACCAATCCACCGCACCCCCGCTACCGGGGACCAGCCTGGCCAGATCCAGACTGCCCGGAAGTGGGCTAAGTGGAGCTGGGCTGGGTGAAACCGGTCCGCCCGGAGTCGGCGCCATTTAGCTCCCGGGAAACAGTGGTCTCCTGGAATACGGCCAGCCAATAATAAGCGTCCGACGCACAGCACCGGTGGAGCCTGAGTACGCCTCAGGCGGGACAGTATTACTGCCCCGCCTGAGATGACCCGCCATCGCAAGGTGACGGCCGCCGTCGCCAAAAAGATAGGCGACTAAGTCAGTGACTAAGCGTGCTCGACAAGCAGACCCTTGGCCTTCAGAACCTCGGTGAGGTTGCACAGCTCGATGGTGGTTCCGCCGGCCTTGTAGAGTTCGATGAGGTTGCGCTCGGCGTCGTCACGTTCCTGGGACAGGCGGATGACTTCCTCGATCTCGTCCTTCCGCACAACAACCACGCCGTCGGCGTCGCCGCGCAGGACGTCGCCGGGGTAGATGATCTCGTCCCCGAAAACGACAGGGTGGTTGATCGGGCCAATCGTTTCCTTAACCGTGCCCTTGATGGAGACGCTGCCGGAGAACACGGGCAGTCCCAGTTCGATGAGGTCCTGGGTGTCGCGGACGCCGGAGTCGGTCACCATGCCCGCGAGGCCCTTGGCCTTCATGGCGTTGCCGAGGACGTCGCCGAAAGTGCCGGCCTCCTCGTACTCCCCTGCGGAAACCAGGACCACGTCGCCGGCCTCGGCGTAGTGGATGGCCACCTGCAGCATGAGGTTGTCCCGCGGGGCGCAGCGGACGGTGGTGGCGGGGCCGCAGAAGGACATGCTCCGGTCAATCGGCTTGATCTTGGAGCTGAGCGCTCCCTTGCGGCCCTGGGCCTCGTGGATCGTGGCCGAGGAGAACTGGGCCAGTCGGCGGACGGCGTCGGCGTCGGGGCGTTCGATGTTGGTCTTTACGTGGATCACGGATTTTCCTTCGATTGGATGGGGTTAGCTGAGGGCCCGGACGGCCTTGTCGATGGCTGCGATGGACTCCTCGATGACGTCGAGGCTGGTGGCGTAGGAGATGCGGAAGTACGGGCCAAGTCCGTAGGCCGATCCCTGGATGACAGCCACCGAGGCTGCCTCGAGAAGATACAGCGTGAAGTCCTCGTCATTGGCGATGACCTTCCCCTCCGGGGTGGTCTTGCCGATGGCACCGCCGCAGTTGACGTAGGCGTAGAAGGCGCCCTCCGGCGTCTCGCATGAAAGGCCGTCGACGGCGTTCAGTGCGGTTACTGCGGCATCGCGCCGGCTGCGGTAGACCTCCACGCTTTCCCGCACGAAGGTCTGATCGCCGGTGAGCGCGGCGACGCTGGCGGCCTGGCTCACGGAGGAGGGGCAGGAGGAGATCTGCGACTGGAGCTTGTTGATCGCCCCGATCAACGGGGCGGGTCCGGCGGCGTAGCCCAGCCGCCAGCCGGTCATGGCATAGGCCTTCGAAACGCCGTTGACCGCCAGGATCCGGTCCTTCAGTTCCGGCGCAACCTCGACCAGGCTCGAGATCTTGCCCGAACCGAAGTAGATCTGGTCATAGATCTCATCCGTCAGGACGTACACCTGCGGGAAGTTGGCGAGGACATCCGCCAGGGCCCGGAGCTCGGAGCGGGAGTACACGGCACCGGTCGGGTTGGACGGCGTATTGAGGATGACCCACTTGGTCCGCTCGTTCAGCGCCCCGGCAAGAGCCTCGGGGGTGAGCTTGAAGCCCGACTCCTCGCCGCAGGTGACAACCACCGGCGTGCCCTCGTTGGCGAGGACCATGTCCGGGTAGGAGACCCAGTACGGTGCGGGCACCACGACCTCGTCGCCTGCGTCCAGGGAAGCCATGAATGCGGTGAAGATGACCTGCTTCGCGCCTCCGCCGATGGTGATTTCGGCCGGGGTGTAGCGGATGCCCGTGCGCAGCTCGATGGTCTGGAGGATGGCCTGCTGCAGCGCGGGCGTTCCGGTCACGGAGGTGTACTTCGTCTCACCCTTGCTGATGGCGTCAACCGCTGCGGCCTTGATGTGCTCAGGGGTATCGAAGTCCGGCTCGCCGACCGTCAGGTCCAGGATCCGGCGCCCTTCCGCCTTCAGCTCACGCACGCGGGCTGCTGCGGCCACGCTGGCGGATTGCTTGATGCGGGACACTCGAGATGCAGGTTCAAATTCAGACATGGTCTCTTCCTAGGGAGTCAGGACGGAGCGATACTCGTTCCTTCGACACTAGGGAATCCCGGCCGGTATGGATAAGACCTAATCTGCGTGGACGGATAAGCGTCTCTTATGGACCGCCGTCGGCCTCCGGCGAAAGCACCCGACCCAAACCTTTCCGTTATGGCTCCACGCACTATAGGTATTTCCACCCATCCATGGGACGCGCCTAGCCTTCTAGGTAAGTCAGGTCCGGCTGGCCGTCCCATGTGAATCCAAACCGAGGAGTGCTCTTGGCTGTTGTGCACGGCGACGACCGCCGCGAGGGCTACTACCGCTACCGGGGAACCCCGGCACCGGACAAGACAGCCGTCCAGGCGGAAAAAACACGGAAGCTGCTCAGGGACAACAGGCAGCGCATCTCCTTCAATGCCACCAGCATCCGCGCGCTGTCCGTCCGCCTGAACCAGCAGATCGGGCAAGCGCTGTGTGATGGCATGAAGGTCACCCGCCTCGCAGCGGCCGCGGAGCTCTCCCGCTGGGCCGTGCGCACTGTGGGCCTCTCGGCCGATGACCTGGTCCCGTCGGGAGTGCCGGCCGAAGAACATCTTGCCGCGATCCACCGGCTCAAGGCAGAGCTAAATGAGCTGGAAGAGTCCAGGGCCGCGCTGGAAGACCGCCGCCTCAACCTTCTCGCAGCAGCACGACGGCGGGGGGTTCTGGACGATTATGAGCTCGCCGCGCTCAGCGGGCTGCAGCGCGAAACGATAAAGAAGATGACCTGGGGCATCCAGCCCGAAGCCGGCGCGATTCCAGCGTGAGCCTGCGCCCGCCGTCGTTATCCAACACCTAAAAAGCAAGGCCTAGCTAGGCCGGGCGGGCAAGCGTACCGTCGAACTGCACGCTGTTCCAAGTTGCTCGGAGGTGGGCGCGATGGCCGGGTGGAATGCCGATACGGCGGCGGGCCCTTTGGGGGCCGGGACGGTCACCCTGGTGGAGGGGTCATCCTTCTGCATTTCCCTGCCAAACGGGGACATCAGTGCCGATCATCCGCATGGCCTCTTCGTGCAGGACGCCCGCATCCTCTCGGGCTGGAACCTGACCGTCGACGGCCAGGCGCTGGAGCCGCTGGCGGCAGAGACCAAGGAACCGTACCGGGCACTGTTCGTCGGACGGGTCCCCCGCTCGGACGGCTACGCCGACAGTCCGCTGATCGTGGAGCGGCTCCGGGAAGTGGGGGCCGGCATCCACGAGCAGGTCACCGTGCGGAACTTCTCCCTCGAACCGGTCGACTGCGTCATCACACTGACGATCGGGGCGGACTTCGCGGACCTCTTCGAAGTGAAGGAAGCACGGATCCTGCGGCGCTGGGACGAAACACGGCAGCCCGACGGCGGTGCGCTCACCATCCGCGCGGCCTGGCAGGACGTCCGGAAAGGTGTTGTTGTGCAGGCCCCGGGCGCGGAGGTGTCGGCGGACGCAGTGACGTACCGGGCCTCGGTTCCGGCGCACGGACACTGGAGCACCGTCCTGACGGTGCTGCCCAGCATTGACGGCGCCACGTCCGCAATGGCCTTCGTCCACGATGAGGGGGACGGTTTGTCGCCCCGGGACGTCCGCCGGCGCGAGTGGGTGGCGAAGATTCCGGTCCTGCAGATGGGAAACCGGTCGGTTGAACGGACCCTGCGCCGCAGTTACGACGACCTCGGCGCCCTCCGGATCGAGGATCCCGAGCATCCGGAACGCGTCGTGGTGGCCGCCGGGGCGCCGTGGTTCATGACGCTGTTCGGCAGGGACTCGCTGTGGGCTTCCGTGATGGCGATGCCGGTGGACCCGTCGCTGGCGCTGGGCACGCTGCAAACGCTGGCCGACCGGCAGGGCAAGGTGGTGGATCCCATGACCGAGGAGGAGCCGGGCAAGATCCTTCACGAGGTCCGGCTCGACGTTTCCAGCGGGCTGTCGCTTGGCGGCAAGTCCAACTACTACGGCAGCGTCGACGCCACGCCCCTGTTCCTGATGGTGCTCGGCGCGGTCAGCCGCTGGGGCTTCGCCGCGGACACCATCGCCGCCCTGCTGCCCCACGCGGACCGGGCGCTGGAGTGGATCATGAAGTACGGGGACAGGGACGGCGACGGCTTCGTCGAGTACGAGCGCCTCAACGACCAGGGGCTGATCAACCAGGGCTGGAAGGATTCCTGGGACGGGATCAACTTCGCCAACGGCAGGCTGGCCGAGCCGCCGATAGCGCTGTGTGAGGTCCAGGCCTATGTTTATGTCGCTTACCTTTCGCGCGCGTGGCTGGCGTACGACGCCGGTGACACGGCTCTGGGAAATGAACTCACCGACCGTGCCGCCCGGCTGAAGAAACAGTTCAACGAGCAATTCTGGATCCCTGAGCGCGGGTACTACGCCATTGCCCTCGACGGCAAGAAAAGGCAGGTGGACGCGTGCGCGTCCAACATGGGGCACTGCCTGCTGCAGGGACTCATCGACCAGGACAAGGCCCCGATGGTGGCCGAACACCTGATGTCGCCGGAAATGTTCAGCGGCTGGGGCGTGCGCACCCTGGCCAGCGACATGGGCGCCTACAACCCCGCCAGCTACCACAACGGATCGGTCTGGCCGCACGACAACGCCATCGTCGCAGCCGGGCTCCTCCGCTACGGCTTCGTGGAAGAGGCGCAGCGGATCGCCACCGGCATGATGGACGCGGCAGAGTTCTCCGACGGCCGCCTCCCGGAGCTGTTCTGCGGCTTCAGCCGGGAGCAACTGGCCGCGCCGGTCCCCTATCCGACGGCGTGCTCGCCGCAGGCCTGGGCAGCGACCGCGCCGATCCAGCTGGTGACCAGCCTGATGCGGTACGACCCCGTGGTGTCCGCAGGCGGCGTCTGGATGGATCCCGTTCTTCCCGCGGCTTTTGGGGACCTGCACATCACCAACGCCCCCTTGGGCGGCGGCCGCGTCACCATCGATATTGCCGGTTCCGTCCCGTCCGTCCAGGGACTCCCCGACGGCATGACGTTCCACCAGGGGCACCGGCCGTGGATGATCGAACTCGTTCAGCTGGCCAGTCACCGCCGTACGGAAGCCAAGGGCAGCTGGGGCCGGTAGCCGGCACAGGTTTAGGCACCGCCCGGTGTCATGCCACGCCCTCCAGGATCTTGGCATTTTCCTGCAGGGAGACGTAGTCCCCCTTGAAGAAGAGGAGGGGATCGGCGTCGGAACGGGCGCTGAGGGCGCGGACTGCGGCCACCACAATCGTGTGGTCGCCGCCGTCGTACTCCTGGTGGAGCTCGCAGTCCACCCAGGCCAGGGCACCGTCAAGGACCGGGTTGCCGAGCGGGGACGGTGAGTGGCCGACGCCGGCGAACTTGTTGGCCCCGGACCGCGCGAACTGCGCCGCCAGGTGCTGGTGCCCGGCGGTAAGGATGTTTACCGTAAAGCGGCCCGCGGCACGCAGCAGCGGCCAGGTGCTGGAGGTCCGTGCCGGGCTGAACGTCACCAGTGCCGGTTCCAGTGAAAGAGAGGCGAAGGACTGGCAGGTGAACCCGGCAGGGCCGTTCTCCGTCGCCGCGGTGATCACGGTCAGGCCGGTTGCGAAGTGGCCCAGCACGTTGCGGATCCGGCGCGGGCTGAGGTCTGAGAGTTCCGTCATGGCGAGTCCTTTCGATGCGTGTAGACCTAATCAAGCACCTGGCTGGGCAGTTCCCAACCCCGGCCGCAACCTATGGACGCGCACCGAAACGCAGCTTCACCGCCCGAAGCGGGGCGTAACAAAACAAGCATGCCCCACCGTTCGAATCCCGCCATTACATCCAAGGAACCATTCGGTCATACTCCGAATTTGCGGAAGAAAAGTGCCACTGCATCCGCAAATACGCCATCATGGTGTCATGCCTACTATCCGCATCTCCGAAGCCGCGCGCTTTCTGGGCGTCAGCGACGATACCGTCCGCCGCTGGACCGAGAACGGGACGCTCACGCCCGTCAAGGACGCCGCCGGAAGGCTGGCCGTGGACGGACTGGCACTCGCACAGCTGGCCCGGGACCAGGCGCAGCTGCCCGACGACCCCACGCGCATTGGCAGCTCGGCGCGCAACCGGTTCGTGGGGCTGGTCACCGGAATCAGTGCCGACAAGGTCATGGCCCAGGTGGAGCTGCAGTGCGGCCCCTTCCGCGTCGTCTCCCTCATGAGCAGCGAAGCCGTCAGGGACCTCGGCCTGGAACTCGGGTCCGTGGCCACCGCCGTGGTCAAGGCCACCACGGTCATCATCGAAACACCCCAAGGGAAGAGCATCATATGAGCACCGCCCGTTCACGCCTCAGCGCGCTATTGACCGCCGGCGTCCTGGCATTCGGGCTCGGCGGCTGCGCCGGTTCCACTACCGCGTCCGGCACTGCCCAAAACGAAAGCTCGACGGCGGCCGGCAGTTCGGCCGGTCACTCCGGCACCCTGACCGTATTCGCCGCAGCCTCCCTGAAGGCCACATTCACAAAGATCGCCTCGGAGTTCGAGGCCGCAAACCCGGGCACCAGGGTCACGCTGAACTTCGCCGGGTCCTCGGACCTGGCCACCCAGATCAGCCAGGGCGCCCCCGCCGACGTGTTCGCCTCCGCGGACACCAGGAACATGGCCAAGCTGTCCGACGCGAAACTCATCGACGGAACGGCAAGCAACTTTGCCACGAACGTCCTGGAGATCGCTGTCCCGCCGGCCAACCCGGCGTCGGTCAGTTCTTTCGCCGACTTTGCCAAGCCGGGCATCAAGGTGGCTGTCTGCGCACCGCAGGTGCCGTGCGGCTCCGCGACGGAAAAGGTGGAAGAGGCCACCGGGACCACCCTGAATCCAGTCAGCGAGGAATCCTCCGTCATGGACGTCCTCGGCAAGGTCACGTCCGGCGAAGCCGACGCCGGCCTGGTGTACGTCACCGACGTCAAGACCGCAGGCGGCAAGGTCAGGGGGATCCCGTTCAGCGAGGCGGACCAGGCCGTGAACACCTACCCGATCGCCACTGTGGGCAGCAGCAGGAACAAGGAACTGGCCAAGGCTTTCATCGCCATGGTCACCGGCAGCGAAGGCAGGAAGGTCCTCAGTGATGCCGGTTTCGGCGCCCCGTAACACGAAGACCGCCCGCAGCAGGGCAACAAGCCGCCGGGACACCGGCTACACCGGCGTCCCGCCGTGGGTGTTTGTCCTCGCAGCAGCGGGCGGACTGTTCGTCCTGCTGCCGCTGGCCGCAATGGTGGCCAGGGTCAACTGGGGGCAGTTCATCCCGCTTGTCACGTCAGAGTCCTCCCTCACCGCACTGGGCCTGAGCCTGCGGACGTCGGCCGCGAGCACGGTGCTCTGCATCGTTCTCGGCGTGCCGCTGGCCCTCGTCCTGGCCCGCGCCAGCTTCCCCGGCCAGCGCCTGCTGCGGGCCTTCGTGCTGCTCCCTTTGGTGCTGCCGCCCGTCGTCGGCGGCATTGCCCTGCTGTACACGTTCGGCCGGCAAGGCCTGCTCGGCCGGAGCCTGGAGCTGGCAGGGATCCAGGTCGCCTTCTCCACCACCGCCGTAGTCCTTGCCCAGACATTCGTGGCGCTGCCGTTCCTGGTGGTCAGCCTCGAGGGCGCGCTCAGGACAGCGGGGACCAGGTACGAGGCGGTGGCCGCAACCCTTGGCGCCCGCCCCACCACAGTGCTGCGCCGGGTCAGTATCCCGCTGGTCCTGCCCGGGCTTGCCTCCGGCGCCGTGCTGTCCTTCGCCCGTTGCCTCGGCGAGTTCGGCGCCACCCTGACGTTCGCCGGCAGCCTGCAGGGGGTCACCCGCACCCTGCCGCTGGAGATCTACCTGCAGCGGGAAACCGACGCCGATGCCGCCGTCGCGCTTTCCCTGGTGCTGGTCGCGGTGGCGGTCGCCGTCGTCGGACTTTCCTTCCGGCGCCCCCGGGCGCTGGCCGCAGAGGCAGGTACGGAATGACGTTCACACTCACGGCCGCCCTGCATGCCAGGAACTTCGACGTCTCCCTCGCGCTCGGATCCGCGGAAACCGTCGCGGTGCTGGGGCCCAACGGCGCCGGCAAGTCGACCCTGCTGGGAATCACCGCAGGGCTGCTCCGCCCGGACAGCGGACAAGCCGTCCTCGGACAGAAAACGCTCTTCAACCTCGACGGCGGCAACAGCCACTTCCTGCGGCCGCACGCCCGGGGAACCGCCCTGCTCGCCCAGGAGCCGCTGCTGTTTCCGCACATGAGCGTGCTGGAGAACGTCGCGTTCGGGCCACGGGCGGCAGGCGCCAGCCGGGCCAGCGCATTGCAGACGGCGCGGCACTGGCTGGCCGAAGTGGATGCCGCGGAATTCGCGGACCGGCGGCCCGGCCAGCTCTCGGGCGGGCAGGCGCAGCGCGTCGCCATCGCCCGCGCCCTGGCCACGGACCCTGAGCTGCTGCTCCTCGACGAACCCATGGCAGCCCTCGACATCCACGCCGCCCCCATGCTGCGCCGGCTCCTCAAGCGCGTCCTCGCCGACCGCCGTGCCATCATCATCACGCACGACGTCCTGGATGCCCTCATGCTGGCCGACCGTGCCATCGTCATCGAGGACGGACGGATCACCGAGGAAGGGCCCACCCGCGAGGTCCTGGAAAAACCCCGCAGTAAGTTCGCCGCCGGCCTGGCCGGCATGAACCTCCTCACCGGCACCATCACGGACCGCGGGCTGACATCCGACGGCGGGCTGGACATTACTGCCCATCCCGAGGACGGTGCCGTTCCCGGCCAGGCCGGTGTTGCCGTCTTTTCGCCGACGGCGGTCTCGGTCTTTCCGAATGACGAGCACGGCAGCCCGCGGAACTCGTTCGCGGTCACCATCACGGATCTGGAACCGCACGGCGACCAGATCCGGGTCCACGCCGGGGACCTGTCCGCGGACATCACCCCGGCAGCCTCGGCCGACCTCGGACTCACCCCCGGGATGACCGTCTACTTCGTCGTCAAGGCAACCGCGATCGCCGTTTATCCGGCGTAGCTCGCCGCCCGCCTGGCCAGCACCGGTGACAGCCCCAGGACCAGGAGACCCGCCAGCGGCACCACGAAAAGGCCGGCCCGCAGGCTGGCGGCATCCGCGATGGCACCCACGACCGGCGGCGACACCAGGAAACCCACGCGCATCAGCCAGCTGACCATGGTGAGTCCCGTTCCGGGCCGCAGCCCGGGGAGTTCATCGGCTGCGTGCATGGCGGCGGGAACGAGTGTTGCCACGCCGAGTCCTGCTGCCGCGAAGCCGAGGATGGTCCCGGGAATACTGGGCAGGGCCAGCGCCGTGCCCATTCCGACGGCGGCGATCACCCCGCCGGCGCGCGCCACCGTTCGCTGGCCAAAGCGGTCCACGAGCCGGTCGCCCAGCAGGCGGCCGATGAACTGCGCACCGGTCAGCGCCACGAACCCCAAGCCGGCGACGGTGGTGGCCGCACCCAGGCTGCCGCTGAGGTAGACGGCGGACCACGAACTTCCCGCGTCCTCCACCAGGGCGCCCGCCGTGGCAGTGAGCACCAGCGCGGCCAGGATGCCGTATTTGGCGGCTGTTCCGCCGGCGGCTCTACGGTTATCCGGGGCCGGTGCCCCGGCCGCCCCGGTGGCGGCAGCACCGCCGTCGTCCGTTTCAGGGCCCGGGAGGAGGAAGCGGTAACAGCACAGCGTCAGGGCCGCGAAAAGCGCGGCGGAGATGCTGAGGTGGATCCCGGGCGCAAGTTCCAGGCCGGCGGCCGCGGCTCCCATCAGGCCGCCCAGCACGGCGCCGATGCTCCACACCGCATGCAGGGAGTTGATGATGGAGCGCTGGTAAAGCCTCTGGACGCGCAGCCCGTGGGCGTTCTGTGCCACGTCGGTGACCGCATCCATGGCTCCGGCGAAGAAGAGTGCCGCCGCGAGCACTGCCCATGACGACGCCATGCCCGCACCGAGGATGCCCAGGCTGGTCAGGACGGTGCCAGCCACGGCAACCCGCGAGGACCGGAAACGGCGGATCAGGGCACCCGAGGCGAGGCCGGCGATCAGTGCACCCAGCGGGAACGCCGCCACGGCAAGGCCGAACGCCGCATTGCTCAGGCGCAGGTCCTCCATGATGGCCGGATACCGGGGCAGCAGGTTGGCGAACAGCGCACCGTTGGTGAGGAAGAGAAGTGCGACGGCGGCGCGCGCCTTGCCGGGGCTGGCCGCCGAAGCGACGGGGGTGGCGGCCGTTGTAGAGGGGCTGTTCACTGTGCGGTCACTATCCTGTTCACGGCGTCGCGGACGGTATCGGCGGACATGGGGTTCAGGGCGAGTGCCCGGTGGATTGAAAGGCCCTCGATCAGGGCGTCGAGCATGATGGTTGTTTCTGCATCGAAGTGCCGCGCCAGGGCGGCGCGGCTCCTGGCCATCCAGGTGTCGGTCACCCGGCGCAGGTCCGGACTGCGTGCGGCCAGGGCGTACAGCTCGTAGGTCAGCAGGATGTTCCGGCGCTCCCCGAGCATTCCCCCTGTGATGAGCCCCACCACCGCTTCCCGCGCGGCATCCGCGTTCCCGGCACCGGCCAAGGCTGCCTCGAACCCGTCCGCGGTGTCGTCGGCGAGCTTGGTGAAGGCGGCAGCGAGCAGGTCGTCCAGGCCGGTGAAGTGGTAGGTCAGCGACCCGAGGGGCACATCCGCTGCCTGGGCTACTTTCCGGTGGGTGGTGGCCGCTACGCCGTGCTCGGCGATGACGTCGAGGGCAACCTCGATGATTCGCTGGCGGCGGTTGGGGTCGTGGCGCCGCACGCTCATAGGCTGCGGATGACGCGGGCGGGATTCCCGACGGCGACGACGTTCGCCGGCACGTTCCTGGTCACCACTGACCCGGCGCCGATCACGGAGTTCTCGCCCACGCTCACGCCGGGCAGGATCATCGCACCGCCGCCGATCCAGACGTTGTCGCCGATGGTGATGGGCTGCGCTGCCTCGAGCTTGTCCCGGCGCGGCCCGGGCTCCACTGGGTGGGTGGGGGTCAGCAACTGGACGTTGGGGCCGATCTGGACGTCGTCGCCTATGGTGATGGCGGCGACGTCCAGTGCGGTGAAGTTGAAGTTGATGAAGGTCCGGGCGCCGATCCGGATGTATTTGCCGTAGTCCACGTATAGCGGCGGCCGGATCTCGGTGTCCTCGCCGATCGACCCGAGGAGGTCGGCGAGGATCTGCTTCGCCTCCCCGCGGCCCGCAAGCCATGTCCTGCCGTAGCGGTCGGCGAGTTCCATGCCGCGGATGTTGTCGGCGGCGAGGTTGGGATCGTCGGCAATGTACAGGTCCCCGGCAAGCATCCGCTCCTGCATGGTCCTGGTGTCGCCGGCAAAGTACTGCTCCAAAGATGGTTCCTTCCAGAAAGGCGTTATGTACAAGCGTACACAACTTGCGTACGGATGTACATAACGCCCACTGGTCAGATCAGGCCTGCTCCAGGGTCAGTTCTTAGCCACCTCCACCTCGACGACGGCCCAGGACAGCGCCGGGAGGTTCAGCCGCAGCTCGGAGCCGCTGGCCTTGGCCCCTTGCAGCGGCTTGAGGCCCACGCGGTCCGGGCTGCCCTGGCTGTTGATGGTGAAGCGGTCCCCGCCCTCCGGGATTTCCAGAACCTCGGCCCGCACGACCTGCCGGGCGTCGAAGCCGCGCAGTGCCACCTCGACGTCGGCCGCCTCCTCCAGGCCGCGGTTCGCGAAGAACAGCGCCACCCGGCCGGTTTCCTCGTTCCATGTGGCACTGACGTCCACGAGGTCGGTATCGCCGAACCGCGCGTTGCTGTACTTGTCCGAGTCGACGGACAGGCGCAGGATCTGGCCCTTCGCCAGTTCGGCCATGCGCGCGAAGGGGTGGAAGATGGTCTGGCGCCAGGCCGGGCCGTTTTCCTCGCTGAAGATCGGCGCGATCACGTTGACCAGCTGCGCCTGGTTGGCGATCTTGACCCGGTCGCCGTGGCGGAGCAGCGAGTTGAGCAGGGTTCCGACGACGACGGCGTCGGTCACGTTGTACTTGTCCTCGATGACCCGGGGGTGCTCGCGCCAGCCCGCCTTGGTGACGTTGTGCGGCTGGTCCTCGGTGTCGAGGCCGCGCTGGTACCAGACGTTCCACTCGTCGAAGGACAGGTTGATGTGCTTCTTGTGCTTGCCCTTGGCGCGCACGGCGTCGGCGGTGGCAATGACGGATTCGATGAAGTAGTCGGTGTCCACGGCGCTGGCCAGGAAGCTGCCGGCGTCGCCGTCGTGTTCCTGGTAGTAGGCGTGCAGCGAGACGTAGTCCACCTCCTCATAGGCGTGGGTGAGCACCGTCTGCTCCCAGGCACCGAAGGTGGGCATGCCGGAGTTGGAGCTGCCGCAGGCCACGAGTTCAATGTCCGGGTCCACGAAGCGCATCGCCTTGGCGGCTTCCTGGGCCAGCCGGCCGTATTCCTCGGCCGTCTTGTGGCCGATCTGCCACGGCCCGTCCATCTCGTTGCCGAGGCACCACAGCTTGATGTTGAACGGGTCCTTGTGCCCGTTTTTGGCGCGCAGGTCGGACAGGTAGGTGCCGCCCGGGTGGTTGGCGTACTCAACGATCTCACGGGCGGCGTCCACTCCCCTGGTGCCCAGGTTGATGGCCTCCATGATTTCGGTGCCGGCCTGCCGGGACCAGTCGACGAACTCGTGCAGGCCGAAGGCGTTGGTCTCAAGCGTGTGCCAGGCGCCGTCGAGCCGGCGGGGGCGGTTTTCCCGCGGGCCGATGCCGTCCTCCCAGTTGTAGCCGGAAACGAAGTTGCCGCCCGGGTAGCGGATGACGGTGGCCCCGAGCTCCTTGACGAGCTTGAGTACGTCCTGCCGGAAGCCGTTCTCGTCGGACTCCTGATGGCCGGGCTCGTAGATGCCGGTGTAGACGCAGCGGCCCATGTGCTCAACGAAGGAGCCGAAGAGGCGGCGGGGTACTTCCCCGATGGTGAAGTCGCGGTCGAGGGTGATCCTTGCGCGGGACATGTGGGGTATCTCCTTGGTTGTGGTTCAAAACTGTTGGAAAAGCGGGGGTGCCGGGTCAGGTGCCGGCGAGTCCCGTCGTCGCAACGCCCTTGATGATCTGGCGCTGGAAGAACAGGAAGACGAGGATGAGCGGCAGCGCCGCGAGCAGCGCCGAGGCCATGTTCTGCGCGTACTGGATGCCATAGGCGCTCTTGATGGTCTGCAGCCCCACCGGCAGGGTCAGGATGGAGCCGTCGTTGGTGGAGATGAAGGGCCAGAGGAAGTTGTTCCAGGCGCTGATGAACACGAAGATCGCGACGGCGGCCAGGATGGGGCGTGAAAGCGGCAGGATGATCTGGGTGAAGATCCGCATCCGGCTGGCGCCGTCCATCACCGCGGCTTCCTCGAGTTCACGCGGGATCTGGTCGAAGAACTTCTTGAGCACGAACACCATGGCCGGGTGGATGACCTGCGGCAGGATGATGGCCCACGAGGTGTCGATCATGTGCAGCGCCACCATCTGGTAGAACAGCGGGATGATCAGCACCGGCGGCGGAATGATGATGGAGGCGATGATCACCGTCATCAGCACCTTCTTGCCGCGGAAGTCGATACGGGACAGGGCGTAGGCCACCAGCGCGGAGATGGCCAGCGTGATCACGGTGATGGCGGCGGAGGTGTAGAGCGAGTTCCACGTCCACAGCGGGATGTTGCCGTCCTGGAACACCTTGATGAACGCGTCGGCGGTAAAGCCCGACGGCGGGATCCAGCTGACTTTCGGCGCTGCGGCGTCCGTTTCGCTCTTGAAAGCGGTGACCGTTGCCCAGGCGAAAGGGACAAGCCAGAGGACTGCCAGGATCGCGGCCACCGCCAGGACGGCGGCCCTGCCGGCCGTCATCTTCTTCCGGGGCTGGCGGGGGTTTGCGGCGGCTTGGGTGCGAAGCGCGGGGCGGGTGAGGGTCTGCGTTGCCATGGTTATGCACTCCTGCGGCGAGTGATGAAGAACTGCATGACCGAGACGGCCACGATCAGCCCGAAGAAGATGTAGGAGATGGCTGCGGAGTAGCCCAGCCGGTAGCCGGTGAACCCGGTTTCGAAGATGTACTGCACCACGGGCCGGGTGGAGCCTGCGGGGCCGCCGGCCGTCATCTGGTAGACCTGGTCGAAGATTTTGAGCGAGGCCAGGATCTGCAGGAGCACGATCATCACGGTGGTCGGGGTCAGCTGCGGGAGGGTGATGGAGAAGAACTGGCGCCAGGCTCCGGCGCCGTCCAGGGACGCCGCCTCGTAGTGCTGGGCGGGGATGTTCTGCATGGCGGCCAGGTACAGCAGGAAGTTGAACCCCACGGTCCACCAGAGGGTGGCGATGACGATGGCCCACATGGCCACGTTCGGGTCGTTCAGCCAGGCCACCCTGGGCAGCCCGACCTTCGCGAGCGAATCGTTGATCAGACCCAGCTGCGGGTTGTACATCCAGGAGAAGAAGAGCGAGACCACCGTGGAGGCGAGCAGGTACGGGGCGAAGTAGGACAGCCGCCACAGCCACTGCGCGGGCAGCCCGACGTTAACCAGCGCTGCCATGACAAGGGCCACGAGCACCAGCGGGACCGTGCTGATCACCGTGAAGTAAAGCGTGTTGCCGAGGGAGTGCCACATGTCGGCGTCGGCCAGGGCCTCGGCGTAGTTGGCCAGGCCGATCAGGCTGTCGTTGGCTCCCGTCAGTGACTTGCCGGTGAGGCTCATGTACAGGCCGTACAGCAGGGGCCAGACAAGGAACACCAGGAAAAAGGCCAGGAACGGTGCGGCGAACCCCCAGCCGTTGAGGTTGTCCCGGGTCCGGCGGGGACTGGCCTGGGCAGGGTTGTTCAGGGCCGGGTTTCTGCGGGGCTGGTTTCGACCTGGCCGGCCGGGCAGGGATTGTGCCTCCTGCCCGGCGCCTTGGGTTGTTGCTAAGGAACTCATCGGTGACTCCTTTGTCGCTCAGACCGGGTTGGGCCGGGAAAGAAGGGTGTTGGTGCGCCGTACAAAGGCGTCCCATCCGTCGGCCGCCTTGTCGCGGCCCAGGAGTACGTTCTGCACGTTCTCCGCAAAGTACGTCTGCCAGTCCGAGCCCGAACCGCTGAACCACGCTTCGGGGTCGTAGGTGATGATGTCTGCCGCGTTGGCGTAGTGGATCTGGGGGGTGAGGTCCCGGTATGCCTGTGACTGCACTATGGGCTGGTAAGCCGGAATGTGGCCGGCCTCGGCCCAGGACAGCGATCCTTTGAGGATGTCGCTGACGAACTTGTACACGTCCCGCCGCTTCGCGTCGTCGACGTTCAGCTGCCGCGGCAGGACGAAGGAGTGCGAATCCGCGTACGATGCCGGGGTCCCGTAGAGCGTGGGGATGGTGGCGGCATCGACAGGCAACTCCGCCTTCTTGAACGTGGGGAGTTCCCAGACGCCGCTGAACAGCATCCCCGAACCGCCGCGGGCGAACTCCGCGATGCCGGTGCCGATGTCCCCGCTCTTTGCGGCAACGGTGTCGTCGAACAGCGAGGCCATGAATTCCAGGGACTCGACGGCGGCATCCCGGTCCGCCTTCATCGGCTGGCCGGGAGTCAGCTCCATGTCCGCGCCGTGCTGCTTGTAGAGGGTGTAGAACAAGCGCCACATCTGAGATCCGCTGCCGAGGTAGCCGAAGGACAGACCGTGCGCCTGCGTCACCTTCTGCATCTCGCGGGCCACGGCGAGGAAGTCCTGCGGGGAAGTCACCTCCTGCAACTGGCCGTTGGCGGCGAGTACCCCTGCTTTACCGGCAATATCGGTGTTGTAGAACATGACGAAGGGGTGGGAATCCAGGGCGATGGAGAAGACCTTGCCGTCGTGCTGGCTCTTGTCCCAGATCCTTGGGGCGAAGCTTTCCGCCGTCACGCCGTGCTCCGCCAGCAGGGACATGTCCCACGGGTCGATAAGTCCGCCCGGCGCGTAGCCGGGGACCCGGCTGGCGTGCATGATGGCCAGTTCCGGCGGGCGGCCGCCGGCGGACGCCATGGCCAGCTTCGTATAGTAGGGCGGGCCCCATGCCAGGACGGTCGGATGGACTTTGAAGGCGGGGTTGGCCGCGTTCGCCGCACTGATCATGGCCTGCATCTTGATGCCGTCACCGCCGGACAGCAGATGCCAGAACGCAATGTCCCGCACGGCCGCCGCGGAGGCCGTCCCGCCGCAGCCCGTTAGCCCGGCCGCGGCAAGCAGACTGCCGAAGGCGGCCGTTCCTGCCAGTAACTGCCGCCGGGACACCTGTTTTCCGGACAGCTGCCTGCCGGACAGCTGCCTGTCGGCGAAAAAATCAAACTGCTTCACCCGTCACTCCTTTGGATGGGTCCGCTGAAAGTAGTCCTGAGGGCGCCGTGCCAGCCGTTTCGGTTGTCTGCTTCCCCGGGTCCGTGAAGGCTGGTGTGTGACGCAGACCTCACATTACATCGTTGTAAAAGACGGCACAAGAGAAAATTGTTAGCGCCAACAATGTGATGCGGGGGTCTCGCTTAGCTGGTGGTCCCGGTTAGCTGGAAGTGCTGCTGTCCCGCTCCACAATGCTGTAATCGACCGTGACCACGCGCTGCTCGCCGCCGCGGTCGGCCATCCGTTCGGTGAGGAGGCGCAAGGCCTCCCGGGCCACGAGTCGTTTGTCAAAGGAGACGGTAGTCAGGGACGGAACGGCATATTGCCCGTCGGCGATGTCGTCAAAGCCCGCCACTGCGACGTCGTCGGGAACCCTGATCCCCCGCTTCCACAGCACGCTGAGGGCGCCGATGGCCATGGAATCGGTAAAGCAGAACAGCGCGTCCGGCAGCGGGTGCGAGTCCAGCCAGGAGGCGAGGGCGTCAGCAGCCGTCTGCGGTGTCCATTTCTCGCAGGGGATCAGCAGCGCGTGGTCCTGGTCGATACCGAGCTCATCGAGGGCGGCCAAGTAGCCGCGGGTGCGCAGAACGGCCGCGGCCGAGTGCCGGCCTTCAGCTGTGCCAAGCACCGCGATGCGTCGCCGGCCGGTTCGGGCCAGCGCCAGCGTCATGTCGCGGGCGGCGGCAACGCTGTCCACCCAAACACGGTCTGCCAGCTGTTGGGAGACCTCGCCCAGCAGGACCACCGGGGGCAGGGAGACGCCTACCTTGACGGCGCTTTCATCCAGTACCACGGGGTTGAGAATCAGCCCGTCGATAAGGTTGGAGCGCGCGCGGGACATCAGTTCGTATTCCCGGCGGGGGTCGGAACCGGTTTCCTCAATCTGGACGCTCCAGCCCTGTTCGTGCGCGACCTCCACCACGTTGTGCGCGATCTCGGCGGAGTACGGCGTCGCCAGGTCCGGCAGTGCCAGGGCAATAACGCCGGACCTGCCGTTACGCAGCCCCCGGGCGGAGAGGTTGGGGACATAGTCCAGCTCGAGGATGGCCTGTTCCACCTTGAGCCGCGTGGAACCGCTGACCGGCACCACGCCGTTCATCACGTTCGACACAGTTTTGGGTGAGACGCCGGCACGGCGCGCGACGTCCTTGACCGTTGCGCGCACTGCTCCCCTTTCAAGACGGATGTGAACGATGTTACAGTGCGCTACCCCGCTTGGCGGCGCCAGCCAGCCCGGCCCTCCGGCGCCGACCCTTCACCAGGATCCAGACCGCGAGGGCGACGACGGCGGCCGCCGCCCAGACGGGCACTGCGTACCAAAAGCTGGCGGGCAGGGCGCTGGGGGTACCGGCGCCTGGCTGTGTTCCCGGGTTACTGGCTGCAGCTGCAGAGGGAGGTGCCGCCGTCGAACCTACGGACGCGGCCGGTGTTGCCGCCGTCGAACCCAGCGACGCCGCTGCCAGGGCGGCCGCGAAGTAGCGGACCACGGCTCCGTCGCCCGGCAGTGACGTGGCGGGGCTGATCACGATGGCGGACCCGTCCGGGGCCACCGCCAGGTGGCCTGGACCGCCGTCCGTGGGGATGGAGCCCGCCACGTCTTTGGCGTGCGGACGGATGACCGACAGCTTCCGGGTCAGCAGGCTCGTCACATACAGCGTGCCGTCCGGTGCGGTGGCGACGTCCTGCGGCCCGCCCCCGACAAAGATGCGCTCAGCCACAGTGTCCGCGCCGGGTTTGATGACGGCGATCTCACTGGGCTTGATGGTGGCGACGTACACGGTTCCGTCAGGTCCGGCCGCGATGCCGTGCGGTTCCTGGGACGTACCAGTGTCCGAGACCAGTTCGATGGTCTTCGAGACGGTGTCCGCGCCGGGCGGGATCACCGAGACAGTTCCGGCGGTCTGGCTGGTCACGAACGCAGTCCCGTCCTTCGTTACCGCTATTTCCGCGGGTCCCGCTCCGACTTTGATGGTGCGGTCCACCGCAGTCCCGTTCGGTGCAATCACTGAGACCGTGTCCCCGCCGGGGTTGGCCACGTAAACCGTTCCGTCGGGCCCGGCTGCGAGCGGGTGGAGCCCGGGAGGCACCGAGACGGTCCGTGCCGCGGCTGCGTCTCCGGCCGGGACAACCGCGACGGCGCTCTGGGTCCCGTCAGCCGTGGCCACGTAGAGCGCGCCGTCCGCTCCGAGCGCCAGCCCGGTGGTGCGGTGTCCGCCGGTGCTGATGGTGTGTGACGCCCTGGTTCCGCCAGAGGGAACCACGAAGACTCCGCCGCCCTGGCCGTAATTGCCGAGGTAGGCCGTGCCGTCTGCGGCAATGGCCACCCGGACGGGGGTGCCGTAAATGTAGATTGCTTCATCAGGCGCCGCCACAGCCGGCGCTGCTGCCAGACCCAGGATTGCGCCGACTGTGGCAGTAGCCGAGGCCCAGCGGTACTTCATGAAATTTTCCCCCAACACATTCCCCAAAGGGTGGTGCTCCAGCGTGAAGCAACCAAAAGAAGCCTACTGCTACGGGAGCAGGACCATTGACCGCTGGCCTCGGACTCCGAATAGTGGGGGCATGGCAACAGCGATTCCGACGCAGAGTTCTCATCCGCCGACGGCGTCGCGGAATTCCGGTGCCGCGGCTTCGCTTGGACTGAAGGCGGATCCGTCGTCGGTGCAGCACGTCCAGCTGGCTTTCGACGCCGAAGACCGTCCTGCAGTGATGGAGTTCTGGCGTGCGGCCCTGGGTTATGGCGCCGCCGGGGACGAGGACCTGGTTGAGCCCAACCTCATCGGTCCCCCGGCGTGGTTCCAGGATTAGGAACACGCCCCGCCTCCTGTGCCCGCAAGCTCAGGCATCCAGGAACCGCAGCAACTGCGGAAGGGTGGCGTGCATGGCCCGGAGGTCGCCGTCGCTGGCGGCCAGTTCGCCGAGGTAGTCGCCATGCCCGCCGGGCACGATCAGGAGCCGGGCCTTCGGGATGGCTCGGGACATGCGAACGGCATGCTCGGAGCTCATCACATCCTGGTCCGCGCAGAGCACCAGGGTTGGCGCGGTAATTTTGCCGAGGTCCTCCTCGGTCCAGCCCGGAAAGCCGGAGATGCGCTGCCGGTCCAGCTCGAACAGCCGCTCGAGGTGCCCGGGGTCAGGGTTGAGGCTGCGGTCAGCATCCTGGTAGGCGCCAGGCATGCTGGCCATGGTGGCAGATGTCATGCCGTCCCAGAACTCGTCCGGCACGGCGTCCCGGCTAAAGAACGTGGAGGCGGCAATGAGTCGGCGAACCCGGGCCGGGTGCTGCATGGCCAGGGCGAGCGCGGTGTGGCCGCCGGCGCTGAAGCCGAGCACGTCCACGGAGTGCAGCTGCAGCTGGTCAAGGACCGCCAGGACATCCCCGGCGGAGTTTTCGGCCGTAAGCGGCCGGTCGGTTGCGGCCGTTCGGCCGTGGCCTTCCTCGTCCACTGCGATCACCTGACGTTCGCGGGCCAGGAGCGGGATGATGCTGGCGAAGTTCGTCTGGATGGTGGATCCGCCGCCGGGGATCAGCAACAGTGGCGGCTGATCCCCGGCGGCCTCGCCGTGGATCTCGAAGTACATGCGGAGCTCGCCGTTGGATGCGTATCCGTGGGTGAAAGTCACACCGCATCGTAACGCCCTGTGATTACAGGAGGGTAGGGTCCGGCCCGATCGCTGTGATCCAGCTGGCCGCCGACCGGCCGGGGACCGGCAGGCCGGATCAGTCGCCCACGGCATCGCGGCCGCGCCGCACGATGAGCGGGTCAGGTTCGTAGACCACGGAAGTGTCCTTGCCCTCGTAGTCGAACTGGTTGAGGAAGAAGCGCAGGGCGTTGATGCGCCCGCGTTTCTTGTCGTTGGACTTGATGGTGATCCACGGCGCGTCATCCGTGTCCGTGCGCAGGAACGTCTGCTCCTTCGCCTCGGTGTAGTCATCCCACCTGTCCAGTGACGCGAGATCCATGGGCGAGAGCTTCCAGCGCCGCACCGGGTCGATCTGCCGGATCGCGAAGCGCGTGCGCTGCTCGCGGCGGGTCACCGAGAACCAGAACTTGTTCAGGTGGATTCCGGAGTCCACCAGCATCCGCTCGAACTCCGGGACCTGCCACATGAAGCTGCGGTACTCCTCGTCCGTGCAGAAGCCCATGACCTTTTCCACGTTGGCGCGGTTGTACCAGGAGCGGTCGAACATCACGATCTCGCCCGCCGTCGGAAGGTGCTGGACGTAGCGCTGGAAATACCACTGCCCCTGCTCCCGGTCGGACGGCTTCCCCAGCGCCACGGTCCTGGCCGACCGGGGATCCAGGTGCTCGGTGAAGCGCTTGATCGTCCCTCCCTTGCCGGCCGCGTCCCTGCCCTCGAACACGATGACGTTCTTGAGCCCGTTGTCCTGTCCCCAGTACTGGAATTTCAGCAGCTCGATCTGCAGGAGGTATTTCTCCATCTCGTACTCCGGCCGGGTCATCCGCTTCGCATACGGGTAGTCCTCCCGCCACGTCTCCACTGCTGATCCGCCCGGGTCAATCAGCTCCGGATCATCGCCCTGCCCGCCGCTGACTGTGTACCCCGACTCCACGAGATCGTCGATGGCCTGCCGGAGGTTTTCCCGGACCCACCAGTCTTCGCCCGGCACCATGGGGTTGGAGGACTGCGCCATCCGGATCTCCTTCTTTCGGTTACAAGGCCGGTGTGTCCAGGTGCGCGCTCTTGACCTCCGGAGGCGTGGCGCCCTGGATGACCCAGCGGTTGCCGTCGGGGTCGCTGAGGAAGGCGAACTGCACACCGCCCATGTCCTGAACCTCGCTGATGCCGGCGCCGCGGTCAAGCAGTTCGGCCCGCACAGCGTCGATGTCGGGGACAACGAGCTGGAGCCCTTCGAGGCTCCCGGGCGGCATGCTGGTCATGCCCGTGCCGATGACGATGGAGGCGGCGGAGCCGGGCGGCGTCAGCTGCACCACCCGCATTCCCGGGATGTGCTCCACGTCGTGGTCCAGGACAAAACCCAGCTTTTCCACGTAAAACGACTTCGCCGCATCCACGTCGGCGACCGGCACTTGCACAACCTCGAGGCGCATCTCCATGAGCCCCACCCTACCGCCGCGCGGCCAGCGGAGACGCGAACTTCATCGTCCGTTCCCGCAGGCGCAAGGACACGCTCAGCCCGGCGACGGGCGCGCCGGCGGTTTCGATTCGGACCGGCGCCGCGCGGCTTTGAGCCCGCGCTTCCGGGCCAGAACGGCGCGCTCCGGAACGTGGCTCCGGTGGCTCTCACGCTCCCTCATGCGCAGCGCCTTCCGCTGCTGCCTCCGGACCCGCCGCTCGTCGCGGTTGATCCTCGAAAGCAGGAGGACCGGAACAGTAAGCCAGAGCAGCGCAACCGCGAACACCAAGATGATTGACACCAGCGGTTCCATGAATCGAGTTTAGGGTCGTTCACCTGGAGCGATAAGCAAACTTATCAACTCGTTATATGGCCGGCGCTCGCCTTAGCCTGCCAGGACCTGCCCGATCCCGAACTCCCCCACCGAGAACATCCGCGGATTGTCGTCGGAGTTACTCACCATGGCGGTGGACAGGACGAGGGCCCAGCCGCGGGCGCGGACCCACATGCCCCTGTCCAGCCCGGATCCAAAGGCGCCGATGAAGCGCTGGCGGGTGCCGGCGTCGAACATCAGCCAGCCGACGGCAAGATCCACCGCCGGGTCCCCGGCCCCGACATCACCGAAATCGATTACACCGGCGAGGGTGCCGTCGGCTGCGAGGAGGATGTTGGCCGGATGGAGGTCTCCGTGGAGCATCATCGCCGGACCATCCCAGGCTGCAGCCGCGCAGGCCTCCGCCCACACCGCCGTCAACTCCCTCGCCCTGGGATAGCGTTTCCGGTCCCCGAGCCGTTCCAGCACCACCGCATTCCGATCGATGAGCGGCACCCCGCGGACCGGGTTCACCGGCACATCCGGTTCGGCAGGAACGTGCAGGGACAGCAGAAAGGCGGCCAGGCCATCCACGGCGCGCCCCCGGTCCAGGCCCGCGTCAACCGCAGGAATGCCGTGGACCCACCGGACGATGCTCCACGGCCAGGGAAAGTCCGGCGTCGGGCGGCCGGCGTGGACAGGCTCGGGAACCGGAACCGGGGAGCGGGCGGCGATGCTTGGGAGGTACCTCTGTTCATGCAGGACCAGCGGCACGGCTTCGTCCCGGCGCGGCAGCCGGACCGCCAGATCGCCACCCAGCCGGAAAGTCGCGTTGTCCCAGCCGTTCGCCACCCGCACCAGGGGTCGGCCGGCAAGGTCCGGCCGCTGGTCCCGCAGAAGGGCATGGACGACGGCGGCACTCACCTCCACCGTGGCCGGCGGCATTCCTGCCATTCAGACTCCCTAAGGCGAGGTCCGCGCCTACGGCCTCCAACCTGTCTAGACTTGTGTGCAAGAGTATCGACTTTATCGGGAGGAAGACCAGCGGTGGCTGCCAGGTATATTGCAATCGCCGAGGATCTGCAGGCCCGGATCGCCGGCGGCCAGTGGGAGCTCGGGGCCTTCCTCCCCTCCGAGCCGGAACTGGCATCCAAGTACAGCGTGTCCCGGGAGACGCTCCGTGCAGCATTGCGGCAATTGGAGGAAGCCGGACTGATCGCGCGGCGCAAAGGCCAGGGCACGCGGGTGGTCCGGCTCCAGCCCGCCCACGAGTTCCATACAAAGCTCTCCTCGATCGAGGAGCTTGCCCAGTACGGGCGGACCGCGGTGCGCAGCATCCTTGCAACGGATCTGGTCACGGTCGACGACGGCCTCGCCGACGACCTTGGCGTGCCCGCGGGCACGGTCAGGAGCCGCATCACATCCACGCGGCAAGAGCCGGCCGACGGCGGGCGCCCGCTCTCGTGGGCCCAGGTCTACCTCTCCCCCGAGCATGCAGCCCTTATTCAAGACGAACTCAAGGACAGCGACCGCCTGGTGGCCGACCTGGTGGCCGAATACACAGGCCGGCAGGTAAAGCGCGTGCTGCAGCACATCAAGGCGACAGTGCTCGGCGAGGACGCCGCCAAGGCGCTGGGCGAACTGGCGGGCTCCGTGGCCCTGCAACTGACTCGGCGCTACCTCGATGCCAACGGCGAAATCCTCGCCGTCGCCGTGAGCACACACCCCGGATCCCGTTTCGTTTACGAATCCGTTCTGGAACGCAGCTAACTCAATCACCTTCCACTTCATTCCGCGCGCAGCGCGCCCTTGACAGAACCCGATGACATGCCTCACATTTGTCTAGACAGAAAATGTGTCTAGACAAGTGAGGCGTCAATGAAGTCGCAAGAACAGCTCCTTGAAGCAGCCGCCCCCCGGCCCAAGAAAGCCTGGTATCGGGGCCTGGGCGCCCAGGTCATGATCGCCATGGCCCTCGGCATCGTGGTGGGCTTCGCCTTCCCGGGATTCTCGGCCCAGCTGAAGATCGTCGGGGACCTGTTCCTGGCCCTGATCAAGGCGGGCATCGCCCCGCTGGTCTTCCTGACCGTGGTCCTCGGCATCCTCTCGGCCGGAAACCTCAAGCAGGCCAGCCGGATCGGGTTCACCGCCCTCATCTACTTCGAGGTGGTGTCCACGCTCGCCCTTGGCCTCGGCCTGCTCGCAGCCAACCTGCTGCACGTCGGCGAGGGCGCCGGCGCGCTCACCGCCAACAGCGGCAAGCCTCCGGCCACCGAGGGCGACCACTCCTTCGCCGGCTTCCTCACCGGCATTTTCCCGGACAACTTCTTCGGCGCCTTCACCTCCGGCCAGCTGCTGCAGGTGGTCATTTTGGCCGTGATCTTCGGAGCAGGCCTGCTCACCCTCAAGCCTGCCGTCCTCGGCAGGATCCAGGGCGGCCTGGACACCGTCTCCGAGGCGTTCTTCGGCTTCATCAACGTAATCATGAAGCTCGCCCCGATCGGAGCGTTCGGCGCCATCGCCTACTCGGTCGGCACCAACGGCAGTGCCATGCTGCTGGCCCTGGCGCAGCTCGTGCTCGAATACTGGGCCGTCGTCGCACTGTTCATCACCGTCGTCCTCGGCCTGGTCTGCCTGATCGCCGGGTTCAACGTCTTCCGGATTCTGCGCTTTGTGAAGGTCGAGATGTCCCTGGTGCTCGGCACGGCCTCCTCCGAGTCGGCGCTGCCCGGGTTGCTGAAGAAACTCACTGCCATGGGCTGCTCAAAGCAGAGCGTCGGGCTGGTGGTCCCCACCGGTTACGCCTTCAACCTGGACGGCACGTCGCTGTACATGTCCATTTGCACCATCTTCCTGGCCAACGCGTTCGGCGTTCACATGGGGCTGGGCGAACAGCTGGGTCTGATGGCCATCATGCTGCTGACGTCCAAAGGCGCAGCCACCGTCTCCGGCGGCACCTACGTCGTCTTCGCCTCCACCGTCGCAGCCACCGGCTATCTTCCGCTCGAGGGCGTCGCGATCCTCTTCGGCGTCTACCGCTTCATGTCCATCGCCACCGCCTTCTGCAACACGTTCGGCAACGTTGTGGCCACCATCGTCGTCTCCAAGATGACCAAGGAAATGGACGTCCCCAAGGTCCGCCGCGCGCTGGCTGACCCAGCCCGCTTCCTCGCCGAAATGGAACGCCAGGAAGCCAGGGAAGCATCCCCCGCGTCGGGCGCCGGCGCGGCACCGGGAGCAGGAACTGATGCCCCCGACCCGGCCGCCACCGGCAACCACGAGTCCCCCAGCCTCTCGACCGCCTCCACGAAGTAAAGGATCCACCCATGAGCTCCACCGTTTACGATTCCCTGCTGTTCCGCGACATGTTCGGCACCGCCCGCATGCGGGAAGTGTTCAGCGACGACGCCTACGTCAGCCGCATCATCGACACCGAAACGGCCCTCGCCCGCGCCGAAGCCCGCGTTGGCCTCATCCCCGCCGACGCCGCCGCGCGTATCACCGAAACCGCGAACTTCGCCGGACTCGACCAGGACCGGCTCCGCCGTGAAACCGAAATCGTCGGCTATCCCATCCTGCCGATCGTGCAGCAGCTCGCCGAGCAGTGCGGCGACGACGGCGGCTACATCCACTGGGGCGCAACCACGCAGGACATCATGGACACGGCCACGATGCTCCAGTGCAAGGAAGGCGTAGCCCTCCTCAGCGAACAGCTCAACGGCGTCCGGGCGGCCCTGGCCCGGCTCGCCGAAAACCACATGAACACCCTCGCTGCCGGCCGCACCCACCTGCAGCACGCCCTGCCGGTGACCTTCGGCTACCGGTGCGCCGTCTGGCTTTCCTCCCTTGACCGGCAGGCCGACCGGCTGGCGCAGGCCACCGAGCGCGACCTCATGGTCCAGTTCGGCGGCGCGGCGGGCACGCTCGCCTCGCTGGGCGAGGGACCCGAAGGGCTGGAAACCCGCGCGGCCCTGGCGGCTGAGCTCGGCCTGACGGATCCCGACATCACGTGGCACGTTGCGCGGGACGGCCTGGCCGAACTGGTGTCCCTGCTGGCCAACATCGGCGGCTCCCTCGGCAAGATCGCGGTGGATGTCATGCTGATGTGCTCCTCCGAATACGGCGAAACGGCCGAGCCGTTCGTCATGGGCCGCGGAGCGAGCTCCACCATGCCGCAGAAGCGCAATCCGATCTCCTGCGAACTGATGCTCGCGGCAGCCAAGATGCTCAGAGACAAGTCGTCCACGATGTTCGACGCCATGGTGCAGGACTTCGAACGCGCCACCGGGCCCTGGCACCTGGAATGGGCCACCATCCCGGAATCGTTCCTGCTGCTCTCCAGCTCGCTGGCGCAGGCCGACTTCATGCTCTCCGGCCTCGAGGTCGACGTCGACCGGATGCGTGAAAACACCGCCATCACCGGCGGGCTGATCGTCTCGGAAGCGGTCATGATGGCGGTCGCCCCCGTCCTCGGCCGGCAGGAAGCCCACCACGTCATCTACGGTGCCTGCAAAACCGCCATCGAAAACCGCACCACACTGGAATCCGAACTCCTCAAGCACCCCGAACTGGTCCAGCACCTCGGCGCGGAACGCATCACACAGCTGTGCGACCCGGCCGGCTACCTCGGCAGCGCGGGCGCCATGACCAAGCAGGTGATCTCCGCCCGCACCCGCTAACTGACGCACGAACGGCACGGCCGCCCCTGCTCGCACTGCAGCAGGGGCGGCCGTGCCGGTTTAACTTCAGTAGACGGTCCCCTCAAGCAGCTCGGCCAGCCGGCTTGCGGCGCGGCGCAGCTCGGGCACGCCCGCCTTCAGCCCGTCTTCGGTGGCTGCTTCCACGGGACTGGTCAGCGCTATCGATTCACTGGGCAGCCCGGACCTGTTGATGGCGATCGCGACCGAGAGCACTCCGGTGGCCCGCTCGTCGGCCGAATAGGCGTAATCCGTTCCGGGTTCGGGCAGTCTCGCCTTGAGCTCGGCCAGGCTGAAGGTGGGCTTTTCATGCCCGGCTGCCACCGCCCCCTGCACCACCTCCTGGAGATGGCCGTCCGGCGCGCCCGCCAGCAGGATCTTGCCCGCAGCGCCGACCGTGAGGGGCAGCCGCTTGCCCAGGGGCATGTCATAGCGGAGCGGGGCGTCACCGTCGACGCGGGCCACGAGGATGCGCTCGAAGCCGAGGCGCGTATAAAGGGACGCGGTCATGCCGGTCTGCGCCGCCACCTGCTGAAGCACCGGGCGGGACGCCGTCACCAGGGGATCGTTCTCGATGTAGCTGCGCGCCGCCGGCAGCACCGCGGGCCCGATCCGGTACGTCTTGTCCGTCTGGCTGACCATGCCGAAATCCTGCAGGACCCGCAGGATACGCAGCGTGGTGGGCAGGCTCATGCCGCAGTTCCGCGCCAGATCGCTGAGCCGCTGGGGCCGGTCGGCCCGCTGCAGCTCCGCGAAAACCTCCATCGCCCGCGACAGCGAGCGCATGTTGGAGGGCTTGCCGCCGTCGTCCGCCGCAGTGCCGGGCTGCGCATTAGTGACCGTCATTCTTTCATTCTATGTAACTTCTGCGCCTCACTCCTCCGCTTGACAGCATCTGTGGGCCGTGTCACTATTTCTTCTGACGTAAGAGACTTTCATTCTATGAAAGCAATCGGAAGGCAATTTTGATGACAACGGAGTCGACCATGACCCAGTCCCCCGCCCGGGCGAGGCCAGCGCGCAGCGTGCTGACAGGGATCACCGCCTTCGCGGCACTGGGCGTCTACGTACTTGTGAGCTCGGTGGGCCTGGGCCTATGGACCTCCCTGGGTCCCGGTCCCGGGCTGTTCCCGTTCGCCATGGGCGCGGTGCTCGCGTCGATGTCGGTTCTGTGGCTGCTTCAGGAGCTGAAAAAACCCAGCGCCGCTGGTGAGAAGGCCGACGGCGGCCTGGTGCTCGCCGTCGTCGTCAGCCTTGTGCTGCTGGCAGCACTGCTGGATCTGCTCGGCTTCCAGCTGAGCATGTTCCTGTTCCTGATGTACCACCTGAAGATCCGGGGCAAGAGGGGCTGGCTGTCCGCCCTCCTGACCGCCCTGGCCGGAAGCGTCGGAGCCTTCTACGCCTTCAACTACGGACTGAACGTGGCCCTGCCGGTCTCATCCATTCCCGTCCTGAACCTGATCGGACTCTAGACATGGACACCCTCAACGAACTGCTGAACGGCTTCGCGGCCGCGCTGACCTGGCAGAACCTCATCTTCGCGTTCCTGGGCTGCCTGCTGGGCACCGTGATCGGCGTCCTGCCGGGCATCGGCCCGGTGGCCGGCGTCGCCCTCCTGATCCCGCTGACGCTGAACATGGACCCCACCGGCTCGATCATCATGCTCTGCGCGATCTTCTACGGCACGGCCTACGGGGGAACCATCACCAGCGTGCTGCTGAACACCCCCGGTGAAGCAGCCTCGGCCATCACCACCATCGATGGGCACGCGATGACCAAGATCGGCAAGGCCGGTGCTGCGCTGACCATCGCCGCCATCGGATCCTTCGTCGGCGGCACCATCGCCACGCTGGGCCTGGTAGCTGCCGCCAAGCCGCTGGGCGAACTCGGCCTGCTGGTCGGTCCCCCGGAGTTCTTCGCCCTGATGGTCGTCGGCATCTCGCTGCTCGTTGCGCTGGCCGGGAAGTCCATGGTCAAGGCACTGATCTCCGGCGCCCTGGGCCTGCTGATTTCCATGGTCGGCATCGACCCCGTTGCCGGCGCACCCCGTTTCACGTTCGGCATGGACCGGCTCCTGGACGGCGTGAGCTTCGTGGCTGTCATCGTCGGCGTCTTTGGCCTGTCCGAAATCCTCTCGTACCGCAAGGGCGAGTCCTCCGTGGTGCACGCCCCCGGTCTCCGGTCGCTGCTGCCGACGGGTAAGGAATGGCGCCGCAGCGCGCCGGCCATGGCGCGCGGAACCGGCATCGGCTTCGGGCTTGGCCTGATCCCGGGCATGACCGGATCCGTGGCCTCCCTGCTGTCCTACGGTGCCGAGAAGAAGTTCTCCAAGCACCGGAACGAGCTCGGGCGCGGCGCCGTCGAAGGCGTTGCGGGACCGGAAACGGCCAACAACGCCCACGCCAATGCGGCGCTCATTCCGCTGTTCACCCTCGGGATCCCCGCTTCGCCCACCATCGCCGTCCTCATGGGGGCATTCCTCCAGCAGGGCCTGACCCCGGGGCCCACCCTGTTCACCGAGCACTCCGAGATCGCCTGGGCGATCATTGCCAGCCTCTTCATCGGCAACCTGCTGCTGGTGCTGCTGAACGTCCCGCTGGTGGGCCTGTGGACTTCCATCCTGCGCGTGCCGTCCTCCATCCTCACCGCACTGATCCTGCTGTTCATGGTCATCGGCGCGTACACCATCAACTTCAGCGTCTTCGACGTCTTCGTCATGATCGGCTTCGGCCTGCTGGGACTGGCGCTCCGGCACCTGGAGATCCCGCTGGCCCCCATGGTCCTCACCCTGGTCCTGGGTCCGCTCATGGAACGGTCCCTGCGCGAATCGCTGGAGATCTCCCAGGGTGACTTCAGCATCTTCCTCAACCGCCCCATCTCCCTGGTCCTGATCATCGTCGGCGCCCTGATCATCTGCAGCCCGCTGCTGAAGCTCCGCAAGCCCAAGGCCCTGATGGACGATCCCGAGACCTAAATCCGCTTTTCACTCCCCAATCGACACACCTCCGTCTCCAAACCCTCTTCGAAGGAGAAGACACATGTCACGCAAGAAAGTAACCGAGGCCCTCGCCGCAGCCGCACTGCTCGCCCTCACCGGATGCGGCGCCAACGCCGGCACCACCTCCGCTTCCGGGGACGATTTCCCCAGGAAGGGCAAGACCATCGACCTCATCGTCGCCTTCTCCTCCGGCGGCGCGGTGGACACCGCAGCCCGCCTCGTCCAGCCCGTGCTGGAAAAGGAACTTGGCACCAACGTCGAGGTCATCAACAAGCCGGGCGCCGGAGGCCAGATCGGCTACACCCAGCTGACCAGCGCCAAGCCGGACGGCTACACCATCGGCGCCACCGGTTCCCCGTCCGTCGTCGTGTCCCCGCTGGACCCGGCCCGCGGCGCAAAGTACACGCGAAGCAGCTTCCAGCCGCTGGGACGGCAGGTCATCGACCCGGCCGTCATCGCAGTCCAGCCGGACAGCCCCTACAAGACGCTGAAGGAACTGCTGGACGCTGCCAAGGCAAAGCCCAAGTCCATGACCGCCAGCACCACCGGCCTGCAGACCGGCGAGCACTTCGCGATGGCCCAGATCCAGGAAACCACCGGTGCCGAGTTCGCTCCGGTCCACTTCTCCGAGGGCGCCTCCCAGGCCACCACGGCGTTCCTGGGCAAGCACGTGGACATCCTGGTGGCGAACGTCAGTGACGTGACCGACCTGACCAAGCAGAACAAGGCCCGTGTCCTGGGCGTCATGACCGCCGAACGCTCCCCGGCGCTGCCTGATGTGCCGACATTCAAGGAAAGCGGATACGACGTCGAAGCCGGCACCGCCCGCGGTTACTCCGCCCCCGCCGGCCTCCCGGACGCCGTTGCCAAGAAGCTCGAAGCCGCGTTCCAGAAGGCCATCGAGGACCCGGAGGTCGTCAAGAAGATGAACGACCTCGGCCTGCAGACCAGCTACCTCTCCGGCAAGGACTACGAGACGTTCTGGGCCGGCCAGGAAGCGGACTTCAAGAAGGTCCTGCCGCTGGTTCAAAAGAAGGACTAGCCCAGACCCATCCGCCCGTCCCAGCTCACACCAACACCACCAGGGAAGACACCGCCATGACCACCCCCGCCCTTCAGGACACCTCCTTCACCCGCCCGGACCAGGAACTGGTCGAGCGGCTGGCCAAGCTGCCCGCCGCGAACATCGGTGACGCCATGGACCGGCTGGGCGTCGCCGACTCAGCGATCCAGGCGATCTGGCCCGGGGCGAAAATCGCCGGGCCGGCGTTTACCGTCTGGACCCGCCCCGGCGACAACCAGGGCATCCACGAGGCCCTGAAGCAGGCCAGGCCGGGCGACGTCATCGTGGTCTCCGGCGGTGCGGACGAGTCCCGCGCCCTGCTGGGTGAGCTGATCGGCGAACGTGCCATCAACCTCGGCATCGCCGGCTTCGCCCTTGACGGCGCTGCCCGCGATGCCGAGGCCCTCGGCGAAATCGGCATGCCGGTCTTCGCCCGGGCCGTCACCCCGGCAGGCCCGTACAAGAACGGGCCGCACCGGATCGGCGGTCCGGTCGCCTTCGGTGGCGTCCCGGTCCTGCCGGGCGACATCATCGTCGGCGACTCCGATGGCGTCGTCGTCATCCCCCGTGAGCAGGCCGCGGCCGTGGCGGACGCCGCGGAAGCGGTCTTCGCGGACGAGACCAACCGCCGTGCCTCGATCATCGCCGCCCGCGGCCAGCAGTAAAGGAAAGAAACAGCATGACAAAGTGCACCATCATTGGCCTGGGCGAAGCAGGAGCGGCCTACGCCGAAGCGCTGGCCGGAGCCGGCCACGAGGTCACCGGGTTCGACCCCGTGGCCCCCACCACCCCGCCGGGAATCACGCGTGCGGCCACCGCCGCCGAAGCCTGCCAGGACGCGGAGATCGTTCTGGTGCTCACCGGGGCCGCGGCCGCCCGCAGCGTCGCCCAGGAGTGCCTGCCGGTACTTCCGGCCGGAAGCACCTACGCGGACCTCACTTCCTCCTCCCCCACCGTCATGGAGGAACTCGGCCAACTGCCCAGCCAGGCGCTCTTCGCCGACGTCGCGATCCTGGGTCCCGTCGCCGCCCTCGGTGTCAAGACCCCGCTCATGGTCAGCGGCCCCGGTTCAACCGCGGTAGCGGAGCTGCTGGCCTCGCTGGGTACCGCCGTCGAAATTGCCGACGGCGGGCCGGGGGCGGCCATGTCCCACAAGCTGCTGCGCAGCGTCCTGATGAAGGGACTTGCATCAATCGTTGTCGAAGCCGTCACTGCCGGCCGGGCAGCGGGACTGGAAGACTGGATCCGGGAGCAGATCGCCCGCCAGCTTGCCGGCGACGGCCAGGCCGTCATCGACAGGCTGCTCACGGGAACGGCCAAGCACGCCGTACGCAGGTCCCGGGAAATGCAGGACACCGCGAGCTACCTGGCGGAGCTCGGCGTCCCCGCGGAAATGACCGAAGCCTCGGCGGCAGCCCTGGCCCGGATCGCCGCGGTGCCTGCACAGGAGGCAGCCCTGCGCTGAGCGCGCATGAGGCAGAATCAGTGAACAGGGAGTCAACGATGAACCCGGAGACCAACGAACACGCCGAAGGAGCAGCCCGATGACCGGCATCTGGGCGCTGGGAGCCTATCTGGCCGTCATCCTGCTCTGGACGACGGTTATCAAACGCAGTGTCGGCGAAGCCATGCTCCTCGGGTTCCTCGTTGTTCTTCCGTTCACCGGGGCCGCCGCCCAGGTCGGCTGGAGCTCGTTCTACGACGCGATCACCGACGAGATCGTCTACGCCACCATGGCGTTTGTCTTCATGGGGTACCTGCTGGAGCGGACCGGCGTGCTGGACCGGCTCATCGACCTGCTGAACTCCCTGATCGGCGGCGTCAAAGGGGGCCCGGCCTGGGTCTCCACGGTGGCGTCGGCCGGCCTGGGCGGGGTTGTCCACAACCAGGCCGCCATCGCGGCGACCGTGGGCTCGGTGACCATCCCCTGGATGGAGAAGTCCCGGCTGGACAAACCGTCCGCTGCCACGCTCGTGGCCGGGAACGCCGGAATGGGCATCACCTTCCCGTTCAGCGCCTCCATGTTCGTCCTCGTGGGATCTGCCACCGTCGGGCCGTTGCTGCAGATCAACGATCTTGTGCTTCCCCTGCTGCTGGGCGGCCTGTGGTGCTTCCTGCACCGCCTGGTCGTCACCTGGATTCTCATCCGCAAGAGCGGCATGGCTCCCCTGGATGCCGCCCACCGGACTCCCGTCCGGCAGGCGTTCAGCCAGGGCTGGGCCACCCTGCTCCTGTTCGTGGTGGTGGCCATCCCGCTGATCATCACCTCCGGGGCCATCGCCGCGGCGCTGACGGACTGGGCCGGCTCGGACATTACCAAGTCGGTCAGCGTCATCGTCTGGATTCCGGTGATCCTCATCATCACCGGAACCATCCTGGGACGGAAGCGGCTGCCGCGCAGCGCGAAGGCCTACTGGGACTTCCTGCAGCAGTCCGCCCCGCGCTTCGGGGTCGTCGGCGTCACGGTGGTGTTCGCGTTCGCCGGCGCCAACGCCCTGGCCGCCACCGGCCTGCCCAAGCAGATGACGGCGCTGCTGAACGAGCTCCACCTGCCGCTGTGGCTGCTGGCCATCCTGATCGGGCTGATCGTCATCGCGGTTGCCGCCCCCTTGTCCGCGACGGCGACCATGGCCGCCGTCGGAACCGTGGGCGTGGCCACGCTGGTTGCCGCGGGTGTGCCCGCCACCACCGCTGCCGTCGCGGTGCTGGTCTTCTCCTCCTGCGAGGCCGCGGTCCCGCCGGGCGGCGCGCCGCTGTATGTCGCCTGCGGCATCGCGGACGTTGACCCGATCAAGACCTTTGCCCGACTGTTCGCCCTTTACGCCCTGCCCCTGCTGGCCATCGGCGTGCTGATCGCCGTCGGTGTCCTCCCCATCGGCGTCCCCCTCTAGGAAGCATGGAAATGCAGAAGCTTCGACACACCGTCAGCGCCGTCTTCGTGGCCAGCCTGGCCGTGCTCCTCCTCGCCGGCGTAGTCTTCGTAGCCGGGCAGGCCCTCGCCCTGATCACCGGCCAGGGCGAGTGGCTGGCAGCCCTCAATGAGGGCGTCAAGGTACCGGCCTGCATCGCCGCGTCGGTCTGCGCCATCGCCGGGTTCCTGCTCAGCTACAAGACCCCCGCAAAACAAGACCACCGGCAGCAGGAAGCCCGCACCCCATGACCGCTACGGAATCCGGCACCACCTACCCGTCCTACGAGGCATTGCTCGAGCGGGAAGGGCGCCTCGCAGGAACGTCGTGGGGCCTGTTTCCCGACGCCGGGCGGGGCACCCCGTCCTTCATCGGCCCTGATGCCGTCCGGGAAGCGTCCGCCTGCGTCCGGACCGGCATCGCGTTCGGCCTGGACTACCCCGCCGACGCCTTCGACCCCGGCATGTCCCTGAAGCGGCGGGCTCCCCGGCACACGATCTATTCGGCGCATCCCGCGCACCGCGACGACTACCTGGACGGCTACTACCTCCAGGGCTCCAGCCAGATCGACGGGCTCCGGCACCGCAGGGCGGACGACGTT
Organism: Arthrobacter sp. NPDC057388; assembly: GCF_042668165.1. Lineage (NCBI taxonomy): Bacteria > Bacillati > Actinomycetota > Actinomycetes > Micrococcales > Micrococcaceae > Arthrobacter > Arthrobacter sp. NPDC057388. The sequence continues at coordinate 31,844 of NZ_JBHVBL010000025.1, read as the reverse complement.
GGCTTCTACAACGGCACGCCCGACGACGAGATCCGGGAAGGAACCGCCGCCCTCGGCATCCAGACCTGGGCCGAGCAGCCCATCGTCGGCCGGGGTGTCCTGGTGGACGTCGACGGCTATTGCCGGGAACAGGGCACGCCGATCGACCATGCGTCCGGGCAGCCGCTGGGCCTCAGCCTGATCCGGGCCGCCGCCGAGTCCCAGTCCGTTTCCCTCCGGCCTGGCGACATCCTCATGCTGCACACGGGCTGGTGCGAGTGGTTCCTCTCACTCACACCGGAGGACAGGAACAGCCAGCGGGACAGCCGGCGGGCCAGCGGCATCGAGCAGTCGGCTGAGTTCGTGGCCTGGGCCTGGGATAACCGGCTCGCCGTCATCGCCGCGGACAACTTCGCCGTCGAATGCCTGCCGCCCGTCCCCGCAAGCCCGTTCCGGGATACGGCACCCAACGACCACGGCATGATGCACCAGCAGCTCCTGGCCAAGCTTGGCCTGCCGCTGGGCGAACTCTGGCAGCTCGGCCCGCTCAGCCGGCACATGCGGGCGGCCGGAACGTGGAACGCGTTCGTCACCATCAAGCCGCTGAACATCACGGGGGCCACCGGCTCGCCGGCCAACGCGACGGCGGTGACCTGACTAGGCCCCCTTTTCGGCTTCGGCTTGGGACGGGCCGGAGCCAAACTCCTGGGTCGCGGCCCAGCTGGCCAGCAGGATGAGCTTGTCGGCCGATTCCGTGCCCTCATCGGGGGTGTACGTGGAGATGGACAGTCCCGGTTCCCCGGGCATCTCGAACACGTCGTACGTGAGGTCCATGGCGCCCACCTCGGGATGGATGTAGACCTTCCTGCCGGTGCGGTGCTCATGGACATCCTGGTCCGCCCAGTCTTTCCGGAACTGGGGGCTGCGGGTGGCGAGTTCGCCGATGAGTTCCGTGATCTCGGCGTTGAGCGGGTCGCGGCCGGCCTCGTAGCGGAGCATCGCCGCGGTCAGGCTGCACGCCAGCGGCCAGTCGGCGTAGTAGTCCTTCGCGCGGGAGTCCAGGAAGATAAAGCGGGCCATGTTGGGCCGGTCTGAGTCAAAGTGCGGTGAGAACAGTGCCCGCCCCAGCAGGTTCGAGGCGACGAGGTCGTGGCGGGAGTTGTAGACGACGGCGGGCATGGCAAGGCTGTCGAGCACGCGCTGGACGGACGCGCGGACGGCGACGGCCGCCGTCGTTCTCGCCGGCATGCCTGCTGCTGCCGGGGTGCGGGCGAGGTCCAGCAGGTGGTCGCGTTCGACGTCGGTCAGGTGCAGTGCCCGGGCGACCGCGTTGAGCACGCCCTCGGATGCGCCGTGGATGTTGCCGCGTTCCAGCCGGGTGTAGTAGTCCACGCTGACGCCGGCCAGCTGGGCAACCTCCTCGCGCCGGAGCCCGGGGACGCGGCGCTCGTCACCGAAGTCGGGCAGCCCGGCCTGCGCAAGGCTGACGTTCGCCCGGCGGGAGGTCCGGACAGTCCCCCCACCCCACAGACTTGTTACCCAGGTCACATTCGTCTATCGTTGTCGGGGGCCACAGCGTGGTGGCCCTTTCTAAAACGGGGAGAAACTGAATGAACGAGAAGCTTCGGGTGCTGGTCAGCGTTGACCTCGACGGCGCCAAGGCCCAGGTCAAGACCCAGGGGCACGTGACCGTCCAGAGCATCCAAGGCCTGTACGACGTCATGAAGCGCGCCGACTCGCTCGTCCCGGGGCTGTCCCTGGAGCTGGACATGACCCTCGCCGATGTGGAGCCCCAGGCCATGGAGGAGCTCCGCGGCTGCGCCCGCTCCCACCACCTGCCCCTCCAGGTTGATCCGCTCCAGCGCGACTACCGGTTCAGCATCCTTGCACCCAAGACCGCAGCACCGAAGCTTGCAGTTCTTCCGGTGGCCGAATCCGTGCTGGCGGCCGCCTGACCCTCCATCCCGCCTGACCCTCCGGCTTCCTGAAGCCTAGATTCCGGCGGCCCAGTCGTCGTCGTACAGCCCGTCCCGGAAGTGCGTGCGAAGGTACGCTCCGACGACGGCGGCCCCCAGGTCCCCGGTTTCAGGTGCCACCACCTTGCCGTCGATCCGGCGGGCCAGCCGCCGGGTAAACCGTTCAAGGCCGGGGTCGTCACCGAGCCGGAAGAAGGTGGCCTGCGTGCCGGCACGCCCCAGCCGTTCCAGCTCCGCGACCGTCACGCGGATGGTTTCCGGGTCCGGCGGCCAGCAGAACCACGACTCGCCGTCGGCCAGCAGGTGCGCGGTGGGCTCGCCGTCGGTCACCACCAGGAGGACGGGCTGCATCGACGGGTGCTTGCGGAAGAACCGCCCGGCCAGCAGCAGACCGTGGTGCAGGTTGGTCCCCTGCTCCCGCAGGGCCGGCAGCGCTGTCAGCTCGCCGATGTCCATGGACTGGGCGTAGCGGCCGAACGTGATCAGCTGCAGCCGGTCCCCGCGGAACCTGGTTGAGACGAGGTGGTGCAGGGCGAGCGCCGTGCGCTTCATCGGCACCCACCGCCCCTCCGCTGCCATCGAGAATGACACGTCGGCAAGGAGGACGACGGCGGCCTGGGTCCGCGCCTCCGTCTCCGTCACCTCGATGTCGCCCACGGCGAGGTGCAGGCCGCCCGCCGGATCACCGCCATCGGCCATGGTGCGGCGGATGGCGTTGGTCATGGTGCGGGTGACGTCCCACGGCTCGGCGTCACCGAACTCCCATTGCCGGCTGGAGCCCGTCTGCTCTCCGGCCGCCCCGGCGACCCGCGTATCCCGGCGCCCCTGCCGTCCGGACAGTTGCCTGGCAGTGTCCCGCAGCAGCGACTTTCCGAGCCTCCGCATCGCCTGGGGCGACAGCCGGAGGTCGCCGTCGGATCCCCGCCACAGGTAGCCGCCGTCCTGCATCGCCCGCTCGATCCCGGCCAGGGTGCGTGCCGTCACGGCGGCGTTCTGTCCCAGTTGGCGCGCCAGGGCGTCCAGGTCGAGGTCATCGAGGGAGGACCCGCTGTACGACTGGGAGAGCTGCTCGGACAGCTCGTCGAGCTCGGCGATGTCCTGCAGCACGCCGGTGCCGTCACCCAGCCCGAGCCCTTCCTGGCCGCCGAAACGTTCGGAGCCGCCCCAGTCCTCGCCCGGCCGCAGGGCGCGCAGGCTGTCGTCGAGCTGGTTGAGCTGGGCCATCAGCTCGGCTGAACCGAACGCCTGGGCGGACAGCCGCATCAGCTCCTCGCGCTGCTCGGGGGACATGGACTGCAGGAGGCGCTGGGCTGCGGCCGCGCGCTTGGCGAGGGCGTCCACCAGCTCCTCGACTGACTGCGGGTTCTCCGGAAAGAAGTCGCCGTACTTGGCCATAAACTGCCGGAAGTCCGCGTCGGTATCCTCGCCGCGCCGGTGCTTGCCGAGCAGTTCGTTGAGGTCGCGCAGCATCTCGGCCACGGCTTCGCGGTCCTCATCGCTGGCGTTCTCCAGCGCCTGCTTCATCCCGGCAAACCGCTGGTCAAGGACCTCGCGGCCCAGCAGGTCCTTGATCCTCTCGTAGGCTTCCCGGGCACTGCTGGACTGCCAGTCATAGGACGCGAGTTCGTTGACCGCCGCTGCCGTGGACGGGGGCAGATTCTGAAGCTGCATCTCCCGGAACTCGCGGTCGGTGTTGTCCATCATCGCGTCCCGGGCCAGCTGCTTGCGTTCCTCCAGCACCGCCGTGTCCAGCAGCTTCCTGACCTCGTTGAGGGTGCCGTCCAGGCGGTGTTTGCCCAGCAGTTCGCGCCGCCGCTGCTGGACGCGCCGGGCCAGGCTGTCGAGCCCTTCGCGGTTCTGGCCGCCCCGCCGCAGGTACTCCCGCAGGGCGTGCCGCGGCGAGTACCCCGCCATGACGTCCTCGGCAACGGCGTCCAGCGCCTCCGCCAGGTCCACCGGCGGGGCAAGCGGATCCGGACCTCCGGCGTACCGGCCGTACCTGGACCGGTTGTGCAGGGTCATCGTGCCCTCCTGTACTGGCTATCCTGTACCGGCGAAAACTGTGCCTAGCCGTAGACCGTTGCCTCGTCGTCGGACTCCTTGGAGATCCGCCGGGCGAGGTAGAGGCCCTCCAGCGCAAGTTCGACGGCGGCGGCGCGCTGGCCGTCGTTTTCCGCGCCCAGGCGCTCACTGATTTTGTCGTAAAGGTTTGATCCGTTGAGGGACGGAAGGTTTTCCAGGAACTCCCGCGCCGTGACCTGGTCTCCGGTGGTGACGGTCTTGTGTCCGTCCAGCGCTGCCACGAGCGGGCCCATGTCGATGCCCTTGAAGTGCGCTCGGCAAGCCTCGGCGGTGGCCGTGCGCAGGAGGTGGTCCAGGACTCCCTGTTCGCGCCCTTCCTCACCCGACTCAAACTCGATCTTTCCCGTCAGGACTTCCACGGCGGTCTCCAGGTCGATGATCCGTGCCACCGCCTGGTCCTCCCCGCGCACGCTTGCCCGGCGCAGCGCGGCGGCGGCGACGGTTTCGGCGCCGGCAATGGCGAACCGGGCGGAAACCCCGGAGGTCTGGTTGATGGCCGGAGACTGCCGCAGCGCCCTCGTATAGCGGGCCAGGATCTCAAGGAGGACGGGCGGGACGTCGGCCACCAGCTTCCCCTCCTGCCGGATGACGGAGACCTCGTCATCGAGCTCGATCGGGTAGTGGGTGCGGATTTCGGCGCCAAAGCGGTCCTTCAGCGGGGTGATGATCCGGCCGCGGTTGGTGTAGTCCTCCGGGTTGGCGGACGCGACGACGAGCACGTCCAGCGGCAGCCGCAGCACGTAGCCGCGGATCTGGATGTCGCGTTCCTCCATCACGTTCAGCATGGACACCTGGATCCGCTCGGCGAGGTCCGGCAGTTCGTTGATGGCGATAATTCCGCGGTTGGAACGCGGCACGAGCCCGTAGTGGATGGTTTCCGGGTCACCGAGCCGGCGCCCCTCGGCCACACGCATCGGATCGACGTCGCCGATCAGGTCGGCCACGGAGGTATCCGGCGTCGCCAGCTTTTCGACGTATCGCTCCGAGCGGTGGCGCCAGGCCACCCGCATCCGGTCCCCTTCGGTAAGAGCCCGTGCCCGGGACTGCTCGGTGATCGGTTCGTACGGGTGCTCGTTGAGTTCCGATTCCTCGATCACCGGCGACCACTCGTCCAGCAGTCCGGCGAGTGTTCGGAGCAGCCGTGTCTTGCCCTGCCCGCGTTCGCCGAGCAGGACCACGTCATGCCCGGCGATCAGGGCACGCTCGAGTTGGGGAAGGACGGTCCGGCTGAATCCGAACAGCCCGGGCCATGGATCGTGCCCGGCGGCGAGCGCGGCGATCAGGTTGTCGCGGATCTCGTGGCGCAGGTCCTTGTGGACGTGCCCGGAAGCACGCAGTTCGCCAACGGTGAAGATATCGGGACGATCGCTCACCCCTCTACCGTAATCCCGGACGGCGCCGGGAATCGAGGAATTTCAACGCTACGCTTGTTGCTGATGACTGCAGCAACGCCGACGGCGCCGTCACCGCCGCCGAAACCGGAGAGCACGATCCTCCTTCTGGTGCGCCACGGGGAGACGCCCACCACCGGCCAGGTGCTGCCGGGCCGGGCACCGGGACTCCACCTGTCCGAGCGGGGTCGGGCCCAGGCGCAGCGCGTCGCGGAACGGCTTGCCGGCCTTCCGGTGGACGCCGTCTACTCCTCGCCGCTGGAGCGAACCTGCGAAACGGCCGAACCCACCGCAGCCCGCGCGGGACTGGAGGTGCGCGCGGAGGCAGGCCTGATCGAATGCGACTTCGGCGAGTGGACCGGCGCCGCCCTCTCCGAACTGGCAGGGCTGCCGCAGTGGCAGACGGTGCAGCGCAACCCGTCGGCCTTCCGTTTTCCCAACGGCGAGAGTTTCATCCAGATGCAGGCACGGATGGTGGGGGCACTCCAAGTGCTGGGTGCAGCGCACGCCGGCGGCGTCGTCGTCTGTTTCTCCCACGCGGACCCCATCAAGGCCGCCGTCGCCCACGCCCTGGGCACTCACCTGGACCTCTTCCAGAGAATTGTCATCAGTCCCGGGTCCGTCTCGGCCATCTCCTATACGGACGGCCAGGGACCGTCCGTGCTCATGGTGAATACGACGTCGGAACCGCTGAGCGGACTGCGGGCCTGACATGGGAGCAACGGTCTCCGGGCCCGAGCTGGCACTTCTGGCCGGCGGCGAGGTGGAGCTGGTGGGGCGCATCCCGCGCAGCAGCAACGAGACGTTCCTGGTCCGGATCTTCGCCGGGGACGACTCCGCCTTCGCCGTGTACAAGCCGGAGGCCGGAGAACGGCCGCTGTCCGATTTCGAGCCCGGTTTGTACCGGCGGGAACGCGCGGCCTACCTGCTCAGCGAGTCGCTGGGCTGGGGATTCGTGCCCCCGACCGTGATCCGCGAGGAAGCGCCCCTGGGCGTCGGGTCGCTGCAGTGGTTTATCGACTGCGACTTCAGCGAGCACTACTTCACGCTCTATGCCGACGCGCCCGAAACCCACGGCGCCCTCGCACGGATCGCGCTGTTCGATTACGTCGCCAACAACACGGACCGCAAAAGCGGCCACGTGCTGCATGGCGGCGACGGGCGCGTATGGGGCATCGACCACGGGCTGTGCTTCTCCGCGATCTTCAAACTGCGCACCGTGATCTGGGACTTCGCCGGGGAACCCATCCAGGAAGCCCTGCTCGAGGACATCGCCCCGCTCGCGGAGGCCGTACCCGCCGAGGTGGCCGAACTCCTCGACGGGTCCGAGGTCACCGCCCTCCAGCGCCGGGTACGCCGCCTGCTGCACGAACCGGTGCTGCCGGTGGACCGAACCGGCATGCGCTACCCGTGGCCGCTGGTGTAGGCGGGTCCCCTATCTCCGGTTGCGCGCGCGGGCGGTCAGGCGGCAGGCGACGGCGATGGCTGCGGTGAGCGCGAACGTCGAGACCAGCTGGATCCTGGCTCCCGCGTCGAAGAAGCCGAGGATAAAGATGGCGGCAAGGATGGCCATGGCCACATAGGTCAGGTAGGGAAATGCCCACATCCGCAGCGGAAGGGCCCGGCCCTCCCGGTCAGCACGCCGCCGCAGGACGAACTGGGAAAGGAGCACCGATGTCCAGACCACCAGGATGGTCGAGCCGACCAGGCTGAGCAGCAGCGGCAGGACCTTGCCCGGGAAGAAAAGCTCCAGAACTGTGGAGCCGACGCCGAAAGCCACCGAGGCCAGCACGGCCAGGACCGGCGCCTTTGCTTTGTTGAGCCGGGTCAGCGCCCTGGGCGCCTGGCCCCGTTCGGCGAGGGAAAACACCATGCGGGATGCGCCGTAAAGGTTGGCGTTGAGCGCCGAGAGCAGGGCGACGACGGCGACCAGGGTGATGGCTGTCTCAGCGCCGGGAATGCCTGCGACCCGCAACACCGCGGCGAACGGAGAGGCGAGCTGCTCCGAGTCCCAGGGAACAACAGTCACGATGACCAGTAGCGAGCCGATATAGAACACCATGATCCGCCACACCACGGTGCGGATAGCCTTGCCGACGCTGCGGACCGGGTCCTGGGTCTCGGCGGCGGCAACACTGACGATTTCCGTGCCGCCAAAGGCGAAGACCACCACAAGCAACGCGGAGGCCACGCCCGCCAGCCCGGCGGGCGCGAAGCCGCCGTGGCCGAAGAGATTGGAAAGGCCCGGTGCGGACACGGCCGGCAGCCAGCCAAAGATGAGGGCGGCACCGATCAGGATGAAGGCGCCGATGGCCGCCACTTTCAGGATCGCGAACCAGAATTCAAACTCGCCGTAGTTGCGGACGCCGGCCACGTTCACGGCGGTGAAGACCGTGACGAAAACCAGCGACAGGAGCCAGACGGGCAGCGCCGGAAACACCGTGGCAAGCAGTCCGGCCGCCCCGACCGCTTCTGCGGCAATCACCACCACCAGCTGGAACCACCAGAGCCAGCCCAGGGTAGAGCCTGCCGTCTTCCCGAAGGCCTTCTCGGCATACACGGAGAACGCCCCGATGTTGGGGTTGGCGGCAGCCAGTTCCCCCAGCGCCCGCATGACCAGGATGACAAGAGTACCGGCCACCAGATAGGAGATCAGCACGGCCGGGCCGGCTGCCTTGACGCCGACGCCGGAGCCCAGGAACAGCCCCGCCCCGATGGCGCTGCCCAGCCCCATCATGGTCAGCTGCCGGGATTTCAGGGAGCGGCCCAGGGTGGGGCCCTGTGCTGGCGGAGCTGCCGCCGGCGGGTGGACGATGGTGGTTGCCTCGTTCATAGATTGCCTCGTATCAGATGTGACAAGCGGTAGCCCGCCTGGAGGTCATGGACAGCCAAAAGGGCAGGTCATCATTGACCGGCCCAGTGGTCGCGGCTCCGTCGTTGGGGAGTCCGGAAGTGACGCTAGTCACTAACCGCAGCCGTGGCAACCAATTGAGGATCTGCTTGGCAAATTGCCACCCTTCATCGGTGTTACGGGGAGCAGGCTGTGCACTTTGTCCAACCGCCGGTAGCTAACTTGTCTAGCCGCCCCGCGGTTCCCTACCGTGTGCCCCAGACCACAACTTCAGCTGCAGGGCAGCACCATCCGGAGGAACACATGACCATCACCATCGGGCAGCGGGCCGGCCTCGACACGATCCCGCCCTACCGGCAGGGAGCAGCCCCCAAGGCCGTGGACGGGCTTGCACCATTCAAACTGTCCTCCAACGAGAACCCATATCCGCCCCTGCCCTCGGTGGTGACGGCAGTGGCCCGCGCTGCATCAGGCATCCACCTTTATCCCTCCATGTCCGCGGATGCCTTGGCCGCAGCCGTCGCCGACCGGTGGGGGATCACGGCCGGCAACATCGCATTCGGAGCCGGATCTGTGGAGGTTGCCTCGCAGATCATCCACGCGGTGACCAACCCGGGTGACCAGGTGATGTTTGCCTGGCGGTCCTTCGAGGCCTACCCGATCCTGGCCACAGTCGCGGGAGCCGAACCGCAGCCGGTTCCCCTGACCCCGGACGGCGGCCACGACCTGAAGGCGATGGCCGCCGCGGTGACCGCCCGGACACGGGTCATCTTTCTGTGCAACCCCAACAACCCGACCGGCGCGGTCCTGACTGCCGCCGCCGTCGAACATTTCCTCGGCACGGTGCCGCCGGATGTGCTGGTTGTCATCGATGAGGCGTACCTGCACTTCAACGACCATCCGGAAACCGCTGTGGGAGTGGAGCTGTTCCGAAAGCACTCCAACGTGGTTGTCCTGCACACCTTTTCCAAGGCCTACGGCCTGGCGGGCCTGCGCCTCGGCTATGCCATTGGCACGCCCGAATTGGTTGCCGGCCTCCGCAAGGTGGCCATCCCCTTCGCCGTCACTGCCCTGGCGCAGGAGGCAGGGCTGGCCTCCCTGCAGGCGGAGAGGGAACTTCAGGACCGGATCGACGTCCTGATCAACGAGCGCCAGCGCGTCCATTCCGGCCTGCTCGAAGCCGGGCTGCCGGTGAGGCCCTCAGGCGCGAACTTCCTGTGGCTGGACACCGGCGTCCACACGGAGGACCTGGCCGGCCTGTTCGAGGAGAACGCCGTCTCGGTTCGCGTCTTCCCCGGCGAAGGCATCCGCATCTCCGTGGGAACAGCCGAAGCCAATGACCGTGTCCTGGCCATCGCCAGCCAGGCCGCCCGCCTGCTGCCCCGCCACCACTGACCCGCTCCCCCACCTTCTATCTGCGAGGAACACCCTGATGACAAACCGCCAGACCGTATCCGATGTCGTTGCCGATGTCTGCGCCAGCCATGCCGACGTGATCTTTGGGTTGATGGGGAACGGCAACGCCTTCTTCACCAGCAGCCTCACCAGCCGGGGAATGCGCTACATCAGCGCCCGGCACGAGGCCGGAACTGTCGCGATGGCTGACGCCTACCACCGGGCCAGCGGCAAGGTCGCCGTCGCCACAGTCACCTACGGCGCAGGATTCACCAACAGCCTGACCGCCCTCACCGAGGCCGCAAAAGCGCAGGTCCCCATGGTGGTAGTGGTCGGTGACGCGCCGGCGGCAGGACCCCGCCCCTGGGACATCGACCAGGTCATGGTGGCCCGGGGGCTCGGCGTGCAGACCCTCACCGTTGCCGCAGACAATGCCGCGAGGACCGCCGAGGAGGCATGGACGATCGCCCGACAGGAGCGAAGGCCTGTGGTGGTGGCCCTGCCCTACGACATCTCCTCACTCCCCGCCGTCGAGCAGCAGCCCGTCCAAGCCCGGCCGGCAGGGAAGGTCCTGCACCCGGACAGCCTGGACGTGCGGCGGATAGCCGCACTGCTCACGCAAGCGGAGAGGCCGCTGATCATTGCGGGGCGGGGAGCGGTGCTGTCCAACGCCCGGGCTGCCCTTCTCGAACTTGGTGACAGACTCGGCGCCCTGTACGCCACGTCCGTGCGGGCGCGGAACTTCTTTGATTCACCCTGGGACCTGGGCATTGCCGGAGGATTCGCCCGGCCCGAGGCTGTGGACATCATGCGGCAGGCCGACGCCGTGCTTGTGGTGGGCGCCGGTTTGAACCTCTTCCAGACACGGTATGGCTCCCTGTTTGCACCGGGGACCAGTGTGATCCAGATTGACGAGCAGCCGGCGGCGACCTGCGACCAGGTGACGGACTTCGTCCAGGCGGACGCGGCAGCCTTTACCTGGCAGCTGGCCGCGGCCGTTCCTTCGGCAACGGGCGGCGGCTGGCGTGCAGCGCATCCGGAACTCCCGGCAGGACCTGTGGGCAACAACCAGCCGGCACCGGAGTTCGCGCCTGACGGCCGGCTGAACCCGCACGCCGTTGCCCGGCTGCTGGACTCCGTTCTCCCCGCGGAACGCACGATCGTCCAGGACGGCGGTCACTTTTGCGGCTGGATGCCCATGTACTGCCAGGTACCGGACCCCGAGGGCCTGATGATGGTGGGCACCGCATTCCAGACCATCGGGCTGGGACTGCCCGCCGCGGTGGGAGCGGCGGCGGCCCGCCCTGACCGGACAACCGTGCTCATCTCCGGCGATGGCGGTGCACTCATGGCCTTGGCGGATCTTGAAACCGCCGTCCGGGAGATCGCCAGCGGCGTCATGGTGGTCTTCAACGATGCCGCCTACGGTGCCGAGATCCACCAGTATGCGGTGCGCGGACTCGACGATACAGCCATGCAGATCGAGGAAGTGGACTTCAGCGCCGTGGCCAGGGCGATGGGTGCCCGCGGAACGAAGATGCGCTCCCTGGCAGACGTCACCGCGCTGCGGGAATGGCAGGCGGCGGGAGCCCGGGGCCTCTTTGTCCTCGACGTGGCGATTTCGCAGAGTGTGGTGGCGGACTACATGCGGGAAAGCATGGCCCCGATCCTCGCCGCCGACCAGGCACTCGCCGAGCAGGAATCCGCATCCCCGGAACCTGCGACGCCCGAGCCTGCCCTCGCGGGGGTCGCCAGCGCGTCGGCATGAGATCATGGTGCCAAATTGCCTAAGGCATTGGCACATCCGGCTGCAGTTTGTGCTGCCGGATCCGGAGGAAGCGGGAAGACGCGATGAATGTGGATACGCTGGACGCGAAGATTGTCCGGTTCTTCACCGACGCACCGCGGGCCTCCGTGCTGGAGGCCTCGCGGGTGCTCAAGATCGCGCGGGCTACGGTCCAGGCCCGGCTCGACCGCATGACGGACAAGGGCGTGATCGGCTCGTGGGTGCCGCAGCCCGATCCCGCCCGCTTTGGATTCCCAGTGGTGGCCTTTTGCTCCCTGACCATCAACCAGGATCTGGGGCATGACGCCGTGGTGGCGGCACTCACCGCGATCCCCGAGCTGACGGAGATCCACACGGTCTCCGGCAGCTCGGATCTCATGGCACGCATTGCAGCCCGCTCCAATCCGGACCTGCAGCGGGTGCTCGATGCGATGATGTCCACGAAGACGGTGCTGCGCTCCACCACGGTGATCGTGCTGAACACCCACTTCCAGGGCAGGACCCTGCCGCTGCTGGAAGCCGAGGCCGCGCAGAAGGCGGGTTAGCACGAACGTACAGGTGCGGCCCCATTTTGGGGTTCTTTTGGGGCCACAAGTGTCCGTTCGCGCTGGCCTGGCTCTAGGCGTAGGGGTCGGCGATGCCGATGTATTGGGTGGTGGTGTATTCGGCGATGCCTTCAGAGCCGCCTTCGCGGCCGAGACCTGATTGCTTGACGCCGCCGAAGGGTGCGGCGGCGTTGGAGATGACGCCGGCGTTGAAGCCGACCATGCCGAATTCGATCTGCTCGGCCACGCGCAGGAGGCGGTTGAAGTCGCGGCTGTAGAGGTAGGACGCCAGCCCGTACTCGGAGGCGTTGGCCAGGCGGATCGCGTCCTCTTCGGTGGTGAAGGTGGTGACGGGGGCGACGGGGCCGAAGATCTCCTGGCCCAGGATCGCCGCGCCGTGGGGCACGTCTGCCAGGACGGTGGGCTGGTAGAAGAACCCGGCACCCTCAACAGGGGCGCCGCCGGTGACGGTGACTGCTCCGGCGTCGACGGCGGCGGTGACCAGGGCGTGGACGTCGTCGCGGGCGCCGGCGTCGATCAGCGGGCCAACGTTTGTGGCGGGGTCGGTGCCGCGGCCGGTGGTCAGGGCGCCCATGGCGGCGGCGAACTTCGCGGTGAACTCGGCCGCGACGGTTTCGTGGACGAGGAACCGGTTGGCGGCGGTGCAGGCTTCGCCCATGTTCCGCATCTTGGCGGCCATGGCTCCTTCGACAGCCTTGTCGAGGTCGGCGTCCTCGAACACGATGAAGGGTGCGTTGCCGCCGAGTTCCATGGAGGTGCGCAGCACGTTGTGGGCGGCGTCGGCCATCAGGCGCTTGCCGACCGGGGTGGAGCCGGTGAAGCTCACCTTCCGCAGCCGCGGGTCGGCCAGCAGCGGCCCGGAAATCCCCGACGCGGAAGAAGACGCGACGACGTTGAGGACCCCGGCGGGCAGCCCGGCGTCGAGCATGGTCTGCGCGAAGTACTGGGCAGTCAAAGGCGTCAGCTTCGCAGGCTTCAACACCATGGTGCAGCCTGCGGCGACGGCGGGGGCGACCTTGCGGGTGGCCATCGCCAGCGGGAAGTTCCAGGGGGTGATGAGCAGGCAGGGTCCGACGGGTTTGTGCTGGACGAGGATCTTGTTTTTTCCCTCGGGGGTGGTGAGGTAGCGGCCGTAGTCGCGGACGGTTTCCTCGGAGAACCAGCGCAGGAACTCGGCCCCGTAGGTGACTTCGCCGCGGGCCTCGGCCAGTGGTTTGCCCATTTCCAGGGTCATCAGCAGGGCGAAGTCCTCGGCGCGTTCGGTGACCAGGTCGAAGGCGCGGCGCAGGATCTCGGCCCGCACGCGGGGTGCGGTGCGGGCCCAGGAGGCCTGGGCTTTGTCGGCCGCGTCCAGTGCGGCGATCGCGTCGTCGCTGGTGGCGGAGGCGAGGGTGGCGAGCACCTCCCCGGTGGCGGGGTCGTGCACATCGAACGTGCCGCCGTCGGACGCGTCCCGCCACTGCCCGCCGATCAGCAGTCCGGTCGGCACGGACGCGAGGAGGGACGCCTCACGCTCGAGTGAGATGGCAGGGGAAAGGGCAGGGGCAAGAGACATGGTGCTCCTTTGGGAAAGGTCATGAATCGGTGGTTGAGCCTGCCGAATTACTTCGGAGGCTCAACCACCGGCGATGGGGGGAATGAGGGTTTATGGCTGGGGTGTGAGGATCTTGTTGAGGTCGCCTTGGGTGACGGACCGGGTGCGGTCGAAGCGGGGGTCGTTCCGGAGTTCCTTGACCAGGCCCACTCCAAGGAGGGCAACGATCACAGTGAACGGCAGGGCCGAGAGCATCGCCGCCTGCTGCAGGGCGGCAAGGCCGCCGACGATGAGGAGCACCACAGCGCACAGCCCGGTCAGCAGCCCCCAAACAGTCAGGACGGGCTTCGTCGGGTTGAGTGTTCCGCGGGAAGACATCATGCTCAGGACGAACGTGTTGGCATCGGCGCCGGAGACGAAGTACATCACCACGAGGATGATGGCCACGATGGAGGTGAGGCCGGACAGCGGAAGTTCGGCGAGGGTGGCGAAGAAGGCGGAGTTGACGTCGTCGAGGGCGGCGGCGCCGATCTTGCCGCCGTTTTCCATGTCGAACTTGATGGCCGTGCCGCCGAAGACGGTGAACCAGACGAAGAAGACGACGCTGGGCACGATCATGACGCCTGCGATGAATTCGCGGATGGTGCGTCCTTTGGAGATCTTGGCGAGGAAAACACCAACGAAGGCGCCCCAGCTCAGCCACCAGGCCATCATGAAGTAGGTCCACCACTGCATCCATTGGACGTCTTCGGGTGTGCCCGGAGTGAGCAGGCTGACGGCGAAGAAGTCGCTGAGGTATGTGCCGAGGGAGCGGAAGAAGAGGTTGGAGATGAAGTTGGTGGGTCCGGTGAATAGCACATACACCCCGAGTCCGACGGACAGGACCATGGTTCCCTGGCTGAGGTACTTGACGCCGCGGTGGACGCCGGACAGGGCTGAGAGTGTGAAGATCACGGTGATGACGGCGATGATGAGGATCTGTCCCAGCAGGCTGGAGGGGATGCCGAACACACGGTTTATTCCTTCGCCGATCTGCGAGGCGCCGAGTCCCAGGGACGTGGTGGTTCCGAACAGCGTGGCGATGATGGCGAAGACGTCGATCATCTTGCCGAACCAGCCGTCGACCAGTTTGCCGAAAATCGGGCGGAGCATGGGGGAAACCAGGCCGGCGTTGTTGCGGCAGTGCGTGGAGTACGCGATGGCGAGGCCGAAGACCCCAAAGACTGCCCAGGCGTGCGGGCCCCAGTCGAAGTAGGAGAACTGCATGGCGCGGACCGCCGCTTCCATGGTGCCGGCCTGGGCAAGTCCGTGCGGCGGGGAAGCGAAGTGCGAGATCGGTTCGGCCACGCCGTAACTGATAAGTCCGATGCCCATGACAGCAGAGAGGATCATGGCCAGCCATGCCCACGTGCTGAACTCAGGCCTGGCGTCCTGGGAACCGAGACGGAGGCGTCCGAACCGGCTGACGGCGATATAGATGAGCAGCGCGATGCATCCGAGAGTAACCAGCAGGTAGCTCCAGCCGACACTCCGGGCTACCCAGTCCATCGCCGCAGTCATCACGGCATTGAGGCTTGTGGGGGAAAGGGATGCCCAGGCCGTGAAGGCGCCGATGAGTCCGACGGAGGTCCAGAAAACGGCCCCGGGCCTGTTGCGCAGGCGGTCCGCCTCCGCCAGGGGCGTTTCGGCTATTGGTCTGGTGCCATTGGGGGAGGCAAGGATGGTTGGGCTTTCGCCCGTGGCTGGGCTTTTTGTTTCCATCAGGTCCTCGGCATTTTGTGTGTGGGTCATGGTGTACTCCAAATGCAACGCTGCATGGGGGTGAAGTTGGCGATACCCGGGCGGGGGAACCCCGGGTGCCTGACCCGCCGGCTGCCGGCCGGGTCAGGATGCTGATGGCACCTGAGGGTCAGAGTTCCTCGAGCTGCGCACCGTCAAAGAAGTGGCCTGCCTTGTAGATCATGGGGTCCACGTCGGCGACTTCGGCGTGCCGGACCCGGCCGACGAAGATCGTGTGGGTTTTGGCCTGGAAGCGCTCCTTGATTTCCGCCTCCAGCGATGCCGCTGACCCGTCGATGAGCGGTACGCCGTTAGGGCCGGCATGCCATTCCAGATCGGCGAACTTGTCCGGGGCCTTCGAAGCGAAGGTCTTGACCGTTCCAAGCTGGTTGTTGCTGAGGATGTTGATGCCGAAGTGCGAGGACTGGAACAGCGCCGGATAGGTCGACGACGTCTTCTGGACGCACACGAGCACCAGCGGCGGATCCAGGGAGATCGACGCGTAGGAGTTGGCGGCAAGACCCTTGGGGGTGCCTTCTTCGTCAACGGTGGTCACGACAGTGACGCCCGTAATGAACTGCCGGTTGAAACCCTTCATGAGGTCCTGAGGCAGGTTACCGGACAGGTTGTCGACGACGACGTCCGGGGCTTCGTCCTCGAAGGCGGAGCCGAGGGACGGGATGCCCACGTGGGCAAGGAGTTCAGCCGCATCCCACGTAACCCGTTCATAGGCGATCCGGCCATCTCGCAGGGTAATCGCGTTTGAGCCGCGGGTCTCGACGACGCGGCCTGTGGGCGGAACACCGCCCAGCGGACGGGTGAATGTGCCGGTTGTGGTCCAGAAGATCGCCATGTCGTCACCATTGGCGATGACCTTGTCGATGCGGGTGGTGAGGTCCGGGAACGCTGCGCGGACATCAAGGATTTCCTGCTTCAGCTCCTGCAGTCCGGACACCTTTTTCGTGCCGGTGCTCTCACGCTGGTAGTCCGGGGTCACGATGGCGTCGAAGGCGGTGACGTCACCTTCGTCCCAGGCTGCGGTCCAAGCGGCGGTCACGGCGTCATTGAGTGTTTCTTGCATGCCACAAAGGTAGGACCGGAATGTGACCCACGTCAATAGTCTCCACAAAAGTCCTGTGAACGTAAGGAATTTCCCCGACCCCTTGACGCTTTTCTTGTATGCAACGTAGTTTTGATGCATGCAAGAAGTTATCCAGTTGCGGAAAGCCGCACAGACATCCGCCACCCAGGCCAGCCTGTTGGACAAGCTGCGGAAGCTGGTCCTCAGCGGCGAGTACCCCCCGGGAGCACCCCTGCCGGAACTCTTCCTTGCCGAGCAGTTCGAGGTGAGCCGGACACCGGTGCGTGAAGCCTTGAAGCAGCTGGAAAACGAGGGGCTGGTGGAGATCAGGCCCAAGGTAGGGACCTTCGTCCGAATCCCGACGCGGCGCGAAATCGTGGAGCTCTTCCAGCTGAAGGAGAGCCTCGAAGGCCTGGCCGCAAGCCTCCTCGCGCGGCGCGGGCCCGTACCGGAGGTGGACATTCTCAAGCGGAATATCGAGGAATCAGAGCGTGCCGAACGGCGTTCCGACGCGGCGAAGTACGCCGAACTGGTCCACGAATTCCACTGGACGATTGTCAACGGCTCGGACAACTCCAAGCTCGTTGAGCACTACGGGCGCCTCATGAACCAGCTCGCCTACCACCGGATCGTCCTTGAGACAGTTGAGCGTCCGGCCCGGATGCGCGCCTCCATCCGGGAACACCAGTCCGTGGTTGATGCCCTCCTGGAAAAAGATCCCGTGGGCGCCGAGCTCGCCATGCGAGGCCACGTCAACGCCTCCAGCCTGGCCGCAGCTCGGGGCGCAGACACCGGCGCAGAACAAGAAGCTTAGTCACCGAAAGGAACCTCATGACTGCCACCACCCACCCAAAGAAGGGTTGAACCGTGTCCGAGACCATGACCACCGTCGCCGAGGGAACCAACCCGGCGTCCGCCCTTGAAGACCTCGCCCGCGAAGTCGGGGTCCGCAAGATTACCGTACTCACGGAGGAAATCCTCCGCGACGGATCAGGTGCCCTGGCTGCCAGCGTGACACGGGCCGCCGCGGCCGCCGTCATCCGCAACCCCTGGAGCGGCTCAGCCGTCTCCACTGACCTCGCGTCCGAAACCGAACGCATCGCACCCGTGCTCGCCAAAATTCTCACCGACCGCCTCACGGCAGCCCTGGGAGGCGCCGGCGAGATCGAGGCATTCGGCAAATCTGCCGTTGTCGGGCTGAAAGGCGAGGTTGAGCACGCCGCAGCGCTGATCCACACACCCTTCTTCGGGAACCTCGTCCGCGAATTCCTCGAAGGAACGTCAATCCTCTCCTTCTCCGATGACCGGGCAGAACCGGGAACCACCATTGCCGTGCCGATGTGGCACAAGGAAGCCGCCTCGACGCGCAGCCACTACCAAACCCTGACGCTGACCCTGAGCGACGCGCCCCACCCCAACGAGATAGTCGTGGTCGCCGCCGCCTCCACCGGTTCGCGACCGCACCCCCGTATCGGTGACCGAACCACCGACCGCCCCGTAACCGCCCAAATCCTGGAGGGAATCCTGCCGTGAACATCCGCAAAATCGTCACCCTGTCCGAAGAAATCCTGACCGAAGGCGGCCGCCCCGTAGCGCCCGGAGCCCGGGTCGCGATCGCCGTCGCCGTGGTGGAAAACCCGTGGGCCGGCCAAGGGTTCGTCGAAGACCTCAGCGCGGGCATCGATGCCACCGCCTCGGACCTCGGCAAGCTTCTCACTCCCAAGGTGATTGAAGCTCTCGGTGCCCCCGTTGAGGCCTACGGCAAGGCGGCCATCGTCGGCATCGAAGGCGAGATCGAACACGGTTCGGCGCTGATCCACACGCTGAAGTTCGGCGACCACTACCGCAAGGCCACCTCTGCGACCACGCTGCTGCCCGCCGTCGAAAAGCGCGCACCGGCCGGCACCGTCTTCGACATCCCGATGAAGCACATCACGGATGCCACCATCCGCTCGCACCATCAGAGCGTCGAGGTCCGGGTCGCCGACGCACCCCACCCGGGTGAGATCCTCATCGCCCTGGCAGCCTCCGCCCAGGGCCGGCCGCAGGAGCGCCTGGCGCCCCTGTCCACGGAGCAGTGACCTCCGTGCCCGAAACGCCCGTTGCACTCCTGCATGGTGTCGGCCTGGACGCCGGCATGTGGGCCCCGGTCCGGGACGCCCTCAAGCGGAACTCGGTCGCCCTCGACCTGCCCGGCCATGGACGGCAGCCGGCCCTGACCCTGCCGGTTTCGCTCGCAGACCTCGCAGCGGATGTGCTGGACCGTCTCCCCGGGCGCAGCCACCTGGTGGGATTTTCGCTCGGCGCCCTGATTGCTCAGTACATCGCCAGGTACCACCCCGACCGGGTTGCGACCCTGACGTGCGTGAACTCCGTGTGCCGGCGCACGGAGGCAGAATCACAGGCTGTGATGGCAAGGCTGGCCTCCGCGGAGCATAACTTCGCGGCGACCGTGGAGGCATCCATCGACCGCTGGTACACCGGAACGTCCGTGCCCGCTGATGTTGTGGAGGCAACGCGGCGCACCCTGGAAGCGAACGACGTCGGATCCTTTGTACATGCTTACCGTGTGTTCGCTGTGGGGGACGCGGTCATCGGCCCCGAGCTTGGCGGCATCCGGGTTCCCACCCTGGCCGTCACCGGTGAGCTGGACCCCGGATCCACACCGGACATGACGCGGCGCCTGGCAGAAGCGATCCCAAGTGCCAAAAGCCTCGTAGTACCCGGTGCCCGGCACATGCTGCCGCTCCAGGACGCCGACGTCCTGGCCGGGGCCATCAACGACTTCATCCAAGAATCCGAAGGAGAACGGGCATGACGCTCCGCCTCGACCACTTCATCGGGGGTACCTGGTCTGCTCCCGCCGGCGGGGAATACTTCCCCAGCACCAATCCGGCAACGCTCGAACTGCTCTACGAGGCTGCCAGGGGAACCGAGGAAGACGTCCGCCGCGCCGTGGCAGCAGCCAAGGAGGCCTTTGAGTCCCCGCTCTGGCGCGACCTCACCGCCACCAAACGCGGCCACCTGCTCCGCCGCCTCGGTGACCTCATTGGTGAGCATGCCGACGAGCTGGCCGAACTGGAAACCCTGGACAACGGCAAGCTGCTGCGTGAGATGCGCGGCCAGCTCGCCTCCCTGCCCGAGTACCTGTACTACTACGCCGGGCTCGCGGACAAGGTCCAGGGCAGCCAGATCCCCACCAACTCGATCACCATGCTGAACTACACTCAGCGTGAACCGCTCGGCGTGGTTGGTGCCATCACGCCGTGGAATTCGCCGCTGACGCTGACCACCTCCAAGCTCGCGCCCGCCCTCGCCGCCGGCAACACCGTGGTCATCAAGCCCAGCGAATACACCTCCCGGACTATCCTGCGCGTCGCCGAACTGGCCTCCCAGGCCGGGTTCCCGGACGGTGTGGTCAACGTCGTCACCGGCTTCGGCCAGGAGGCCGGAGCCGCGCTGGTCAGCCACCGCGACCTTGCGAAGATTTCCTTCACCGGATCCACCCAGACGGGCGCCCGCATCGCCGCGGAAACGGCGTCGCGCTTCATCGGCTCAACCCTTGAACTCGGCGGCAAGAGCCCCAACATCGTGTTCGAGGACGCAGACGTGTCCAACGCGGCGATGGGCGTCATCGCCGGAATCTTCGCTGCAGCCGGCCAGACCTGCATCGCCGGCAGCCGGGTCTTCGCCCACCGCAGCGTCTACGACGAACTCGTCGAACGCGTCGCAGAACGCGCCGCATCGATCATCATCGGCGACCCCCGGCTGGCCGCCACAGAACTGGGCCCCCTCGCCTTCGGCGCCCAGCTGGACAAGGTGAGCTCCTACGTGGACATCGGTGTCAGCGAAGGCGCCACGGTACGGACCGGCGGCAAACGCCCGGACATCGGACTGCCCGGCTACTTCTTCGCACCCACGGTCCTAACCGGCGTCGACAACTCCATGCGCGTTGTCCGGGAAGAGATCTTCGGCCCCGTCGCGGCGATCATGCCCTTCGACTCCGAGGATGAAGTCGTTGGCCTGGCCAACGACACCGAATACGGGCTCGCCGCCGGCATCTGGACCCAGAACCTCGCACGCGCCCACCGGATGGCCCGCCGGCTGGAAGCGGGCACGGTGTGGGTGAACACCTACCGCGCCATGTCCCCGATGTCCCCACGGCAGGGGTTCAAGAACTCCGGCGTGGGCATCGAGCACGGACTCGAGTCCATGCACGAATACACGCGGCTCAAGAGCGTGTGGATCAACACCGACGAAGGCCCCGTTTCCGATCCCTTCGTCCTGCGCAGCTAAAGGAACCCAGAATGCCCCTCATCGAAGTGTCCATCGCCCGGGGCCGGAGCCCCGAGCAGCTCCGCTCACTCATCAATGAGCTTCACCAGGCAGCGGAAAAGGCGGTCGGCGCCGTACCCGAAAACACCACCGTCATCATCCGGGAGATCGAGCACGAACACTGGTCCCGCGGCAACCAGACGATTGCCGAACGCAACGCCGCAGCCCGTTAGCTGCAGCCACTAACCACGCACCGGCGGACACCGCCAACGAAGGAGTTATCCATGCGCTTTTCCCTCTTCGTCCACATGGAGCGCTGGGACGAGTCCGTCTCACACCAGGAATGCTTCGAGAACCTGACCGAGCTCGCCCTCATCGCCGAGGCCGGCGGCTTCAGCACCGTCTGGATCGGCGAGCACCACTCGATGGAATACACCATCTCCCCCAGCCCGATGCCCCAGCTCGCCTACCTGGCCGCGCGGACCTCCCGCATCCGCTTGGGCGCCGGAACCATCATCGCCCCGTTCTGGAACCCGCTCCGCGTCGCTGGCGAGTGCGCCCTCCTGGACGTCATCAGCAATGGCCGGATGGAAGTGGGACTGGCCCGCGGCGCCTACCAGTTCGAATTCGACCGCCTGATGGGCGGCATGTCAGCGGTCGACGGCGGCAAGCACCTCCGCGAGCTTGTTCCGGCCGTCCGCAAGCTCTGGGAAGGCGACTACGCCCACGACGGGGAGGTGTGGCAGTTCCCCACCTCCACGAGCGTTCCCAAGCCCGTCCAGAAGCCCACGCCGCCGATGTGGATCGCCGCCCGCGACATCTCCTCCCACGAGTTCGCCGTCGCCAACGGCTGCAACGTCATGGTCACACCGCTGATGAAGGGCGACGAAGAGGTCGAGGACCTGGCACGCAAGTTCGACTCGGCCGTTGAAAGCAACCCCGGCGTCCCCCGCCCGGACCTCATGGTCCTCCGCCACACCCACGTCCACTCCGCGGATGATCCCGAAGGCTGGCGGCGCCCGGCCGAGGGCATCAACAAGTTCTACCGGACCTTCGATGCCTGGTTCGGCAACAAGACCACCCCGAAGAACGGCTTCCTCGAACCCAGCCCGGAAGAGAAGTTCGCCGGCCGCCCGGAGTTCACCCCGGAGTCCCTCCACAAGACCGCCATGATCGGCACGCCTGAGGAGGTCATCGAACGGCTCCGCCATTACGAGGCACTCGGCGTCACCGAGTTCAGCCTCTGGTCCGACAACAGCCTCACCCACGAGGAAAAGAAGCGCTCCCTCGAGCTCTTCATCGAGCAGGTCATGCCTGCCTTCCAGGAGCAGCAGGTTTCCGCGGCCCGCTGACATACGGCGCTAACGGATTAAGAACGACGGCGGGACCTCCCGCCGTCGTCCGTTTCACTCTGTATCCGTGCCGGCCAGTTGTCAGTAGACTGGGGCGCATGACCGAGCAGGATCCGGCCCCGGTCGAGGAGGCCGAGGCCCCGGGTCTGGCCGATCCGGACGCCGTCGACACATCCTTGCGCACTCCGGCGCAGCGCTCCCGCACCTTCACCGGAATTCTGGTGAACACCGCCCTTGCCAACGTCACCACCAGCTACCTCTGGTTTGCGCTGACGTTCTGGGTATATCTGGAGACGCGCAACGTGATCGCCACCGGGGTGGTCGGCGGTGCCTACATGCTGCTGATCGCCCTTTCCAGCATCAGCTTCGGCACCTTCGTGGACCGTTACCGGAAGCTCGCGGTGATGCGCTTCGCCGCCGGCTTCACCCTGGTGATGTTCATGCTGTCCGGGGTCATGTTCCTGCTGACGCCCACCGCACTGCTGCTGGACCTCTCACATCCCTGGTTCTGGATCTTCACGCTGATCATCCTGGTCGGTGCGGTGGTGGAGAACATGCGCAACATCGCGCTGTCCACCACGGTCACCATCCTCATCGACCCCGACCGGAGGGCCAACGCCAACGGGCTGGTGGGCATGGTGCAGGGACTGATGTTCATTGTCACTTCCCTGCTTTCCGGACTGTCCGTCGGGCAGCTGGGCATGGGATGGACGATCGTCGTCGCCCTGGTGCTGACGGCTTTGGCGTTCGGGCACCTGCTGACCCTGCGGATGCCCGAGGAGCTGCGCGCCGCCGCCACCGATGCACAGGGCGGATTCGATCTGCGCGGTTCACTGGCCGCCGTCCTTGCCATCGCGGGACTTTTCGCGCTCATCCTGTTTTCCACGTTCAACAACTTCATCGGCGGCGTCTACATGGCGCTGATGGATCCGTACGGGCTGGAAATGTTCTCCGTGGAGATGTGGGGCGCCGTCTTCGCGCTGGGCTCCACCGGGTTCATCATCGGGGGCGCACTGATCGGCAAATTCGGGCTCGGCGCCAACCCGCTGCGCACGCTGCTCATTGCCGTGGCTGTGATGGGACTGCTTGGTGCGGTGTTCACGCTGCGGGAGTGGGCGTGGCTGTACGTGGCGGGCATCTGGCTGTACCTGGTGCTGATACCGTTCGTGGAGGCCGCCGAGCAGACCGTCATCCAGCAGGTGGTGCCCCTGCCGCGGCAGGGCCGCGTGTTCGGGTTCGCCATGGCCTTCGAGTCCGCTGCGGCGCCCGTCACCGCATTCCTGATTGCCCCGATCGCCCAGTTCTGGATCATCCCCTATGCGAGGTCCGCCGAGGGTTCCGCCCAGCTGGCCCCGCTCCTGGGCGAGGGCACCTCCCGCGGCATTGCCCTGGTGTTCCTCGTGGCCGGCGTCATAATGATCGGGGCGGCCTTGGCCGCTTTTCTGACGCCGGTGTACCGGAGGGTCTCGGCCTCGTATGCGCAGGCCGCCGCGGAAGCTTCGGGAGCACCGGCCGCCTCCGGATGAGGCCCGCGCCGAAAATCCAGGCAGCGGGCGTTACGGCGTGCTGCCGCCGATACCGACGCCCTTCTGGTCGGAGGGCGCGGACCGGCTGATGCTGACAATCCGGACAGTCACGCCCGCCAGCACCAGGAGCACGCCCAGCGCGATCAGGAGCCAGGTCGGAACCGCTGCGGCCCCGATACTGCGGTAGCAGGCGGCCGCTGCCCCGGCGCCGCGGTGCAGTGCGTCAAAAACTTCAGCGGGACGGCTTTCCGGCATCAGCGGGCTGCCGCAAAGCGGGCCCGTTCGCTGCAGCCCGAAGATGATCCCGCCGAGCAACACGGCAAAGCCGGCTCCAATCAGCCAGAGCCAGCCCTGCCAGGCGGCGGAATTCCGCGGGACCGTTGTACCTCGCACGTGACTCCCTAGAAAGCGGCGGTACCGAAATCATAAGGGAATTGTCTTTGAAAGCGGACATGCCCGGTTGTCCCGGCGCCGTCCGCTTATGCGCAGCGTGCCTGCGGGGACTCGATGATGGCCAGCTGGCCGGTTTCGGGAACCCCGGAGAATTGCACCTGCGGCATGTCGACGATGGCCAGAGGGCCGGTTTCGGGGACACCGGGGAACTGCACCGCCGGCGCCTCGGCGGCGGGTGCCGGGGACTCCTGCGTGGCTCGCATGCGGACCAGCGCCACCGCGGAAATGAGGAACCAGGCAACGTTGGTGACCACGGACGGCCACGCCTCGTGGAAAGCGCCATTGACGATGAAGGCGCAGGAGCCCAGGAGATTCGCGGTCTGGAACCCCTTGCCCGCCTTCAGCCACCCCATGGACACCGCCAGGTACGCACTGAGAATCGCAACCGCGCCTGCCCAACCGGAGATTTCCCACAGCAGTTCCATGATGTCCTTTCAGGGTTGATGCCCGGCTGCCGGCCGCTGCGCGGAAGGAAGATAACGGGCGATTTGTTTTGTTGGAAGTGGCGCCGTTGCCGCTGGGATCAGGCATCGCTGGAACAGCGTGTGCTGGGGGGACCTCGGTCACTTGACGGCCGGGCCCGTATCCCTTACCTGTACTTTTAACAGCAATTATGAGGAAGACGGAACTTTAGATCAATTGCATTCTTCTGAAGACATGGTTTAGAACTACTTAACATGGATATTGATCCGCGCCGGCTGCGGGTTCTTCTTGCGGTTGCCCGCACGGGCGGGGTGCTCGCGGCGGCAGATGAACTGGGGATCACGCCGTCGGCAGTGTCCCAGCAGCTGAGCAAATTAGAGGAAGAAACCGGGCACGCCCTGGTGGTGCGCACGCCCAAAGGTTCGGTCCTGACGCCTGCCGGCCTGGCCATTGCAGAAGCCGGTGAAGAGATCGAGCGCGCGCTCAGCGTCGCCCGCGCCCGCATTGAGGGCGGGGCCAAAATCGCAGGCGTGGTGCGGGTGGGCGGATTCACCAGCTTTGTCCGCACCGTGGTGATTCCCCGGCTGCCTGAATGGCGGATCCAGTACCCGCAACTGCAGATCCGGATGGTTGAGGACGACTTCCCCGCGCTGATGCGGCTGCTCCGGCAGCGCGCCCTCGACGCCGTCGTGGTGGAGCTCGATTCGACGACGACGGGCCAGCGTTCGCTGTCCGCCGGGATGACCGAGGAACCCCTGCTGGACGAGCCATGGAAGCTGGTGGTTCCTGCGGGTGCCCTGCTCACCACCGAGAACATTGACCTTGGCCGGCTGCCCCTCCCCTGGCTCGGCGTCGAATCCTCAGCCGCCAACGCTTCGGTGCTGGGCCGGCTCCGTGAGTCCACGGGCGCCCAGATGGAGACCGTGCACCAGTACCAGGACACGCTGACCGCACTCGCCCTGGTCGCGGCAGGCGAGGGGGTGGCCATCGTGCCCACCCTGGCGCTGAGCGGCGTCGCCCAGGACGGGGTGGAAATTCTGGACGTCCCCGGCCTGGGCACGCGGCGCATCGTGCTGCGGCGCTTCGACCGGCGGCGCTCGGGCAGCAGCACACCGGTGGACACGGTGGCGCGGCTTCTGCGGGAGTCGGCTGCCGCATTCGATACGCGGGCGACCTCCTAGGCCACAGCTATTTCCGGAAGCCTGCTCCGGGTATAGCGTGATAAAAAATTGGCTTTTCCATCCGGGAACAATAGAAGGAGATTCTCATGTTGCTCTGGATAGCCATCATCATCGCCGTTCTCTGGCTCCTCGGCCTGCTCGGCAACATCGGCGGCGGGCTAATTCACCTGCTACTGGTGATCGCCGTGGTGGTCCTCATCTTCCACTTCCTCCGCGGCAGGTCCTCCCGCGTGTAGCCCGCCTCCGCCTGGCTACCAGGTTTTCTTCTGCGGCTTGACCACATAGTGTCCGTCGCGCTCGGTGAACGTGACGAGGTACCCGCGCTTGGCACCGCTGACTTTGGCCTGGCAGTCGGTGTGCGTGCCGACCTTGATGTCCGGGAAGTTCCTGCACTCCACCCCTGTGACCTTGGCTCCGGCGCTCGTGGTGCGGACCCGCGCCATCAGCCGCGCGGCCAGCAGCTTGCCGCTGCTGGCCGCCGTGAATTTCTGGGCCGCAGGCTGCTTTGCGGGCTGGGCGGCGGGTGCCGGAGCCGCGGCACTGGCTTGCCCGGGAGCGGGATCCGGCGCGGCACAGCCTGCCATCACCAAGGCCCCAATCAGTGCCGCTGAGGACAAAGTGGTTCGCCTGACGTGCATCGCCGCCCCTTTCGATCCGAAGTGAAACCCGTCCCGGCCGATATCAACTGTGGGATGCGTTCCTTGCGGAAAGGTTGCCGCGGGGGGACCCGCCGCCGGCTTCGGCCTCGACGTCCTTGGGTGCCGCGAGATCCATCTCGTGCAGCGGCACCAGTTTGGACTTCGTGACGTAGCGGTGAGCCAGCCAGAGTGCAATGAAGACCGGCAATCCGATGTACGAGGACAGCACCTCCATCACGCGCCCGGCAAGCACAGCCTCGTAGTTCTGTCCTGCAATCACCAGGATCAACAGGGCGAAAGCCAGCAGCGGGCCAATGGGGAACAGGGACGCCTTGTACGGCAAGTCGCTGACCTTGTTCCCCTGGGCCAGGAAGCCCCGCCGGAAACGGTAGTGGGAGACTGCGATGCCCGCCCAAACGATGAAGCCGCACAGGCCTGACATGTTCAGCAGCCAGGAGTAAGCAGCGCCCTGGCCGACGATCGCGGAGAGGAACCCGAAGAGCCCCACGGCCGCAGTCGCCAGCAACGCCGGGATCGGCACGCCGCGTGCGTTGGTTCGGCCGAAGACCTTTGGGGCCATGCCGTCGTGGGCCATCGCGTAGAGCATACGGGTGGAGGCGTACAGTCCGGAGTTTCCAGCGGACAGGATTGCGGTGAGAATGACGGCGTTCATCAGGGCGGCGGCAAAGGCGATCCCGGCGCGCGAGAAGACCAAAGTAAAAGGCGATGCCGCCACATTGGCCTCGCCGGAGGCCAGCAGGCTCGGATCGGTGAACGGAACCAGGCAGCCGATGATGAAGATGGCACCAATGTAGAAGAGCATGATCCGCCAGAAGACGGTGCGGATAGCCTTCGGCACTTCGCGGCGCGGGTTTTTGGCTTCACCTGCGGCCACGCCCACCAGCTCGGTGCCCTGGAAGGAGAACCCGGCAATCATGAAGACCGAGATGATCGAGACCCAGCCGCCGTTGAACACTTCATCCCGGCTTTCCCAGTTACTGAGTCCGGGGGAGTTGCCGCCGAGGACACCGAAGATCATCAGCACTCCGGCGATCAGGAAGAGCACCACTGCGGAGACCTTGATAAGGGAGAGCCAGAACTCTGACTCACCGAAGGATTTCGCCGAGAGCGCGTTGAGCCCGGCCAGCACCAGCAGAAAGATCCCTGCCCACACCCAGCCGGGGACCCCCGGAAACCAGAAGTCCATGATGATTCCGGCCGCGACCAGCTCGGCGGCCACGGTGATGGCCCAGTTGAACCAATAGTTCCAGCCGATCGCAAACCCAAAGGACGGCGAGACAAAACGGGTGGCAAAGGACTGGAAGGAACCGGCGACAGGAATCTTGGCCGACATCTCCCCCAGTGACTGCATCAGCAGGAAGACCATCAGCCCGACGAGCGCGTAAGCGACCAGCGCACCGCCGGGGCCTGCCTGGGAAATAGTGCCGCCCGAGGCCACGAACAGGCCGGTGCCGATCGCACCGCCTATGGCGATCATCTGCAGGTGGCGGCTGGTTAGCCCGCGTTTGAGTTCGTTGGCGGTTTCTTCGGACCCGTGGGCTGGCCCTGCGGCCTGGGCGTGTCCGGGTTGTGCCACTGCATCGTCTTTGATGCGTGTGGAAGTCGTGCTCATTGAGATGCCTCCGGGAAGGTAGCTGCGGTGGATTGAGCTTTCCGGCGGGCCCGGCCGGGAAGGACGGTGATCAAGCTAACACATGGGAGGAGCGGGCCTTCTTCAGAAGCGATTGTTGCCCGGCGAACCTTTGAAGTCTTACGGATAGGTGGAAAGGAGCGGCGTTGAGCACAAGAGATTCTTACTCTTGTCGAAAAAACCCATCATTCATGCTTAGCCATTGCTACGTTCTTCGGGACCGCTCAACAGAAGGAACGAACATGTCTGTCATCACAAGTCCCGAAGTGACAACCACCCGGGCAGACGACCTCAAGGCACTCCCGGCATGGCAGGTGCTGAAGACGGCCGTCATTGGACTGCAGCAGATTCAGGCCCAGGACGGCTCCGTTCCGGAACCCGCTGATCACAGCCAGGCCCGCCGGCACGTCACCACCATCACCGACGCCGTCGACGACCTCCGTCCCCACCTCCCTCATGACACGGACTACCTCGAACTGCTCGTGCAGGACTTCGAACGGTGGGCATCCGGGGACTTCGCCGTACCTGACTTCCTCGACTCACTGATAGCTTTCCACCCCGAGCAGTGGCGCATAGATGGGCTGCCGCATCTGGTGGTGTTCCCCATGTACACGCAGAACGGGAGCACCAGCCGCCACTTCGAGGCCGTCCTCATCGAGGTGATTTGGCCCTCCTTCGTCGCTGAACTGGAGGCAGGAAACTACTCCAACAAGCTGTTCGTCCCCGTCAGCTTCGCCGATTTCACGCCAGGCTATGACACGAACTCCGCGGTGCTCTTCCCCGAGAGCGTTGCCGTCCGGAGCACCCCTTCGTTCACTTGGGGAGGCATTTTCGCGGACCGCGAAGCTGCCCGGTTCCGCCGCGTCCTCAAAGCTGCTGCGGGCATCACCGCACTGGACCTGCCTGCCGACGCCGCGCAATTGCTCGAGGACCAACGCCTCACGGAGAAGACCTTCGTGATGTGGGATCTGATCCATGACCGGACACACATGCGCGGTGACCTGCCCTTCGACCCGTTCATGATCAAGCAGCGGATGCCGTATTTCCTCTACTCCCTCGAGGAGCTTCGCTGTGACCTGACCGCCTTCCGCGAGTCAGTGCGCATCGAGCGGGACGAAACGGCTTCCGACGACGCCCGCAAGCACGCCAGGCTGGTCCAGTACGCCGTGATCTTCGATCGCATTTTCCGCTTCGCGATCACCGGGAACCGGGTCCGCAACTACGACGCCGTGGGCGGCCAGCTGCTGTTCGCCTGGATGCATCAGCACCGGGTCCTGCACTGGACCGACGGAAAGCTGGGCATCGACTGGAAGGACGTCGCCGGCGTCGTCGTCGAGCTGGGTGTCCGCATCGAGGAACTCTACTGGCGTTCGATCGACCGGCCGAAGACCGCACACTGGCTGGCTGCCTATCAGCTCATCTCGGAAACCCTCACCCCCAGCCCGTCCTCCATCTGGGCCAAGGGACCGGACGCCCTTCCGCTCGACGGCCCTCCCCGGGCACTGACGGACCAGGTCCTTGATGACGAATTTCCCCTGTCAATGTTCTACGAGGCACTGGAGAAGAAGATGCGCCCGGTCATCGAATCAACTGCCGGGATTACCGGTAAGAGCCCTGTGAAGACTGAGGGCGAGGCGGGCGCATGAGCCAGTACCTCGCGGGGCGTACGGTCGTTGTCGCCGGGTCAACAAGCGCTGCCGGCGTCGCGGTGGTCCGCACCCTTTCGCAGGCGGGGGCACGCGTAGCCGCCGTGGACATCCTCGCGGACCGGGTGCAGGAGCTCTCGGGCGCACACGAAAACGTCACGGGTTATGTCTGCAACCTCGCGGACCTGCAGGCGGTTGAAGACCTGGCGGCAACTGTCCGGCAGGATCTCGGTTCCGTGGACGGCCTGATCCATCTTGTCGGAGGGTGGCGCGGCGGCGAGGGCATCAAAGGCCAGGCAGACCACGACTGGGACTTCCTGCACACCAGCGTCCTCACCACCCTGAGAAACACCAGCCGCGCGTTTTACGATGACCTGGCTGCTTCCCCGGCTGGACGCCTGGCCATCGTTTCCGCGCAGTCCGCTTCCTCGCCCACGGCGGATGGGGCCGCCTATGCTGCCGTCAAGTCTGCCGCCGAGGCATGGACCCTCGCCGTTGCCAACGGGTTCCGGCAGCTGCAGGGAGGAAACGAAACCCCCTCCGCCCAGCAGTCGGCCGCCCTGGTCTTCGTCGTCAAGGCCCTGGTTGATGACCGTATGCGCGCAGCCCAGCCGGAACGGAAGTTTCCGGGCTTCACCGATGTCAGTGTCCTTGCCGATGCCGTGGAGCGGATCTTCCACCTGGAGGCAGGACAGATCAACGGGCAGCGCCTGTCCCTCACCGCCGGCCACCTTGCAGGCGCACTGAGCTGAGCGCCAGCGTCAGCGTTCAGGCGGGCGTCCCGCACCCGCGCTGGGGCGCTGTCATCTGCGCCCTAGCGCGTACTAATACCTACGAAAACGATGCCCGGAATTGATCAACGCCGGAGCGGGGCTGGGGAGATGAGCATCGCGCACAGTCGCTGGCGTATCGACCACGTTCGTCCGCAGCAGGTCTTCGGGTGCAGCTTGCGGCCGCGCCGTAAAGCTACCAGATGAGCTTCAGCGCCTGAAGAACGTAGTGGCCGTCGCGCTCGACGAACGTGACAAGGTATCCGCACTTGGCGCCGTTGGCGATCCCCGGGCAATCGGTGTGGGGTGCCTACCTTTAGATTTGGGAAGTTCTTGCACTGCACCCCTGCGACCTTGATGCTGGGGCTCGTGCGCTGTGCCCGTGCCATAATCCGCGCAGCCAGGAGCTTGCCGTTGGTCGATGTGTCAAAGTTTCTGGGCTGCTGGTGTGGCTATGGCCTCAGGGGTCGCGGTAACGGTTGGTTTCGAAGAAGAAGCTGACACGGTGCAGCCAGCCACCGCCAAGGCCGCAAGCAGCGCCGCTGCCGACTGTGCAGTGCGCCTATGTTCATCGTCGTCCCTTCGATTCGAAGTTGAAGCCTGGGCTGGCCAATATGAACTCTGCAGCGTACCCCTTGAGGAAGGTTGAAGTGGTGGGACCGCCTGATATAGCGGCATTGAGGTAGTGCCGTGACCACGTGGACGGCGAATCGAACACGGTGGCTGCCGGCCCGGCAGTTACGGGACCACGCCGATTTTGAACCGCCAGAAACGCCTCGGCAACCGGTCCCGCGAATACCCCTGCGGCTGGGGTGGCCGCTGACAAAATTCGCTCCGCCGAGATACGCGGACCAGAAGGGCGTCCTCAACTGCCCGCCCCACCTGGAAGAGGTGGCACCTGTCCCTATCTTCCAGGAACCTTTCATTGCGCCCACGGGTACAGTCGCAGAGAAATCTCAGCTTGGCTTGCACCGCAGCATGGCAAACGTTCACTTCTGAACCGGACGTATGCAGCGCGCTGCCACGGGTGCCCGGCTTCCTTGCCGATCCCGACTGCTCAAGGTAAGGGTTGAAGTCCGCTGCCCTCTCTCGCATAGGAGCGAGGAACCGCTGCAGGCGAATCAAACTGTCGGTATTTGGAAGACGCTCCCTCGAATGGGCGTTGTGCCGACCAACAGAATCCGGGGGAATTGCTACACTGACCCGTCGTCGCGTCGCGACCGAAGCGATCAGCTCCCTCCGGTAAACCCAAACGACGACCCTGCGGTCGCAATCAACCTGTACAAGTCGAACGATTACTTGCCCCAGCCGGCTTTGACGTCATGATGCTCCTATTGTCGTCAAGGGGCTCGGCGCCCCCGATCGTCGTTGAGGTTACCGGGGGCTGCATGCTCTGGCGTCAAGGGGTCTATCGATCGCTGCGCGACGGCCTCCGGCCGCCCTTGACCCCAGGGCATCCCCCCGGTCATGACGGCAGGGGTGGCGGGGGCGCCGATTCCGTCTGCCCGT